>JBJTAZ010000195.1:0-6967 GCA_046091085.1 Nitrospiraceae bacterium | reverse complement strand
GTCTTGCAGCGATGATCCGACCGCGGCCCGGTTGGCCCAATCCCGCCGGACTTTCGGTTTCCCGACCGGCTGGTCGAACCAGGCTCGCACGTCGGACGTGAGTCCCTGGCCCTCGATAAAGTTCAATATGGCTCTCCGCAGACCGGCGCCCAGCCAGTCCGGCGCCGCTCCTGCCTGGTCCGAATGCAGCAGGTCGTTTTAGGCCAAACCGCCGAAACGAGGGCCGGTGGTCCGGATACCGTGAGCCTCCGGAGCCAGCCCGATCGGACTGTGCGCCGTGGCCACGAACTTGTGCCAGAAGGCCGAGTGGATCAATCCCTGCGCGAACAATTGCCGGACCCGCTCCAGGCTCTCCACCGTTTCCTGAATGGTCTCGCCGGGTAGCCCATACATGAGATAGGCATGGACCAGGATGCCGGCCTCGTGAAACGAGGCGGCGACCTGCGCCGTTTGATCCACGGTGATGCCTTTCTTCATCTCTCGCAACAGCCGGTCCGAGGCGGCTTCCAGCCCGGCGCTCACGGCGATACAGCCGGAGGCGGCGAGCAGACGGCAGAGGTCTGGCGTGAAGGCTTCTTCGAAACGGATATTGCCCCACCAAGAGATCGTCGTGCCTCGTTCGAGCAGGGCCAGGGCCAGCCCCTTCAGGCCGGCGGGCGGGGCCGCTTCGTCCACGAAGTGAAAGCCGCGCCGCCCGGTCTCGGCGATCAAGGCCTCGATCCGGTCTGTCAGAATCTCACTGGGCGCCGCTTCGTAGCGGCCGATGTAATCCAGCCCCACGTCGCAGAAGGTACATTGCTTCCAATAGCAGCCGTGTGCGACGGTCAGTTTGTTCCAATGCCCGTCCGACCAGAGCCGGTGCATGGGATTCATCGTGTCCAGGATGGAAATGTACCGGTCCAGCGGCAGTCCGTCGTAGGTCGGCGTGCCCTGTTCCGCCATGGTGACGGTCGGCTCCTTGGCTCCGTCCTGCCAGAGGACGTTCCCACCGGATCGCAGGAACGTCCGGCAGAGCAAGGCCTCAGGGCGCGAGCCGGAGAGATGTTCCAACAGGCACAGCAGCGGCCGCTCGCCGTCGTCCAGCGTCACATAGTCCACATAATCGAAGCAGCGGGGATCGGCAAGGCGCCGCAATTCCGTGTTCGCATAGCCGCCGCCCAGCGCGATTTTTATCGCAGGCAGACGGACTTTCAGCACCTGGGCGATCCGGAAGGCTCCATAGAGATTGCCGGGGAAGGGCACGGTGAGTCCGACGATCGTCGGGTGGACCGTCTCGATGTGCCGCCACAGAGCCTCCAGCATCAGCTCATCCGTCAGGCTGGGCGGCAAGGCGAGCGCTTGTGCGATTTGGTCGAAGGAGGAGGCAGACGTGCCTACCTGCTCGGCGTAACGGCTCAGGGCAAACTGGGGGGCCACGGTTGCCTGCACCAGGTCGGCCAGGTCCTCTAAGTAGAGCGTGGCCAGACGCTTGGCGTGATCTGTGGAAGACGGCAATCGGGCTGCGTCGGTCTGCGCGGCGGCGAATCTGGGCCCTTGCGGCAGAAACCGACCCTGGCAGATGAGTGGGGCCAAAGTCGGATTGCGGCCTTGAAGAAACTCGACGACCGCATCGATCGAGCTCAGATAGGCCTGCTCGAGCGCCAACATCTGACGGGCTTCGCCGGGGAGGTCCGACATCGCACGGAGCCGGCCGAAGAGTCGCGTAAGTCCGGCTTGGGAAAAGAGGGCCAGGACCATCTCGATGCCGAGATCGGCTTGCGCCACCGGAAAGCCGCGCGACCGGAGGAAGCCGGTCAGGTAGGCGGTGGACGGATAGGGTGTGTTGAGCTGGGTGAGCGGCGGGATGATCAGAAGGAGCGAAGGGGACGGCATCGTGCGTGCTACCTTTGGGCGTCCGGTTGCGAGGAGCGGGCCACCTCATCGATGAACTGCTGGCAGGCTTTGACCAGTCCGGCCCGGTGCTGCTGAATGCTGCTACCCACGATGAACAGCACGTCTTGCCCGTAGAACTCGCACATTTCGCGCACCCGCTCGACGCCCATGCGACCGGCGGCCGAGGGGAAGATCGGCTTCAGATGGCCGCGAGATTCCCCGCAGGCCTTGGCGATGGCCCGGCAATCATCGCGCGTCATCGGAAAGCCCGAGTGATAGACCGGGTACAAGCTGGCATCGGCGCCGGCCAGGCGAGGCAACTGGCCGAACACGACCGCCGGCGCCATGCCGCTGTCTGCCTGGGTAACAAAACTGCCGAGCAATGCCGGGTGGCTGAGGATCGGAAGCGAGAGGGCTTCGTCCAATGCCAGGTCGCGCAGCGTATCGAAGCCGGTCAGGCCCGGACAGATCAACAGGCCGCCGGCGCCGGCCTGCTTGGCCTGCAAGGCCCGCTGCTTTATCTGCTCCCAGCGACCAGTCACGTGGGCAAGATAGAGGCAGCGCCGGCCAGTTTCCCTATTGGCCTTGGCCACGGCTTCGGCGCAGCGAGCCACCCGTTCCTCGAAGGGGCAAAAGGGTTGGTCCCCCAAGCCCTGATCGTCTTTGATAAGGTCGAGACCGCCCAAGGCAAACCGATAGGCCAGGTCGGCCAATTCGGCGGGCGGCAACCCCAGCGGCTTCAACACGCCGCAGACGAGCGGGCGGACCGGCACGCCGGCCAAATCGCGCCATCCGCTCCGGCCGAAGCGCGGCCCCGGCCAGGCACGCAAGGCGGACTCGGGGATATCCAGCCGTTCCACCCGGACGCCGGCCCTCAGGCTGCTCATGCCGAACAGGACATGGAGCAATTGGGCGCAGTCGTCGCCGAGCAGCTCCGTCGGATAACTGATGACGGCGAGCGAGGCGTCGTCCGCGGCTGGCCATCGCTCCAGTCGCTCGATCCGTCCGAGAATCTGGTCGCGGATCATGCCGGCCGGAATGATTTTATCCGGTGCCTCGACCGTTTGATCGTTGCAGATCAGCGCGGCTTTCGTGCGCGCCTCCGCGTCCGTCCCGCGCACACGGTACTCGACCGTGAAGCGTGAACCGGAGAGTTGGAATGAAGAGGCCTCTGCCATGGTCCGATTCCTAGCCGGCCGCCGCGTCGCGAAGAATCGGGGGCAGCCTACCGTGGCCCGTGGCAAAAGGCCAGTCTCTTGTATGCGGCGCGCATTTCTTTTACTCTCTCTCGACCGACCGCCGGGTCCGGGCGAGAAGCGGTGAGACTCCGCGACAGCAATCGGGGTGACATGCGAGGGAACACGTCTTCATGGGTAGGCCTGGCGCTGGTCGCGCTGCTGAGCCTCCTAATTGGTCGGCCGGGCCTCGGCCTGGCCGAATACCATCCGAGCGGGTCTACGGCGCCGAACGGGCCGCAAGGGCCGCTCAAGGAAATCACGGCGAGGGATGGAGCGGCTATGGTCCTGGTGCCGGCCGGCTCATTTTGGATGGGGAGCACCAGGGCTGAAGTGGACCTGGCGATCCAGGACTGCCGCACGAACCTGGAAAACGACGAGGCGACCTGCGTGGGTTGGTACGAAGACGAAATGCCCAGACACAAGGCTTCGCTGGATGCCTTTTATCTGGACGCGTATGAGGTCACCAATCGCCTCTTTGCCCAGTTCACCGCCGCCACCGGCTATCTGACCACCGCCGAGCGGGAAGGCTGGGCCAAGGCGTGGGTGCAGGGCCGCGGCCTGGTCTCGGTCAAGGGCGCCAGTTGGCGGCAGCCGGAAGGGGGCGAGACGCCGCTCCTCCCCCACCGGGACCAGCACCCGGTTGCGTCCGTGTCCTGGGAAGACGCCACGGCCTACTGTTATTGGGCGGGGAAACGGTTGCCGACCGAAACGGAATGGGAATATGCGGCGCGGGCCGGCACCGACACACTCTACTGGTGGGGCGATGAAGAGCCTCGCGAACGGAAGGTCGGCAACATTGCCGACGAATCGGCGCGGTATCTGATCGGCGGGATCGTGCAAGGGTATAACGACGGGTACCCCCGCACCTCGCCGGTCGGCTCGTTCGAACCCAATCCTTGGGGGCTGTACGGGATGATCGGCAACGTGGCCGAATGGACTCAGGATTGGTACGGAGGGAGCTACAAGAAAGAGGCCGAGCACAATCCCCAAGGGCCGGCCACCGGTCAGTACAAAGTCATCCGCGGCGGCTCCTGGGCGAATGGCCCCCTGCGCGCCCGTTCTGCCAACCGCGACTGGGATACGCCCATCTATCGCCACGACACCGTGGGCTTTCGCTGCGCGATGAGCCTGCCGAAGTAACCGGACCCGTTCAGCTTGGAGCGAGGGCATTCCATGCACGTCGGATTTTTGGGAGCCGGGTTGTTGGGACGGCCGATGGCGGAGCGACTGAAGGCCGCCGGCCATCAGGTCACGGTTTACAACCGGACGCCGGCGAAGATCGCGGATTTGCCCGATGCTGGCATGGCCGTCGCAGCGCGGCCCGAAGATGCGATCCGTGCCGGATCTTGCGTGATCCTGATGCTCGCCGATGTGACGGCGATCCGAGCCTTGCTGTTCACGCCGGAATCGAAAGCCGCGCTCGCGGGCCGGACCGTGATTCAAATGGGCACGATCGGGCCGCAGGAGAGCCGGGCGATCCATCTGGAGGTGCAGGCGGCCGGCGGAGAGTATCTGGAGGCGCCGGTGCTCGGCAGCATTGCGGAGGCCCGGGCGCAGAAATTGTTGGTCATGGTGGGCGGCACGGCCGAGCAGTGCGCGCACTGGGCCGACCTGCTCACGTGCTTCGGGCCGGCCCCGCGGCTGATCGGACCGGTGGGCAAGGCCGCCGCGCTCAAGCTGGCGTTGAACCAGCTCATCGCCGCGGAGATCGCGGCCTTTGCCCTCAGCCTGGGGCTGGTACAGCGCGAGGGCATCGCGGTGGACACGTTCATGACGATTTTGAAGCAGAGCGCCATTTTTGCGCCGGCCTTCGAAAAAAAACTTCCGCGTCTGTTGGCGCGCGACTATGCCCAACCCAATTTCTCGACCCGGCATTTGCTGAAAGACGTGGATTTGTTTCTCGACGAAGCGTCCGCCCTCGGTCTCGAGGCCGGCGGCTTATGCGGCGTGCGCGCGATTCTGGAGCAAGCGATGGACCGGGGCCTCGCCGACGTGGACTATTCGGCGGTCTACAACGTGGTGGATCCACTCGACGAGCAACGAGGGTCTCGATGACGCGCTGTGCCTGGGCGGCCGAGGCCGACGAACTGATGATCCGCTACCACGATGAGGAGTGGGGGGTGCCGGTCCATCACGACCGGCTGTTGTTCGAATTCCTGATCCTGGAGGGGGCACAGGCCGGCTTGAGCTGGGCGACGATCTTGAAGAAGCGGGCGGCGTACCGCGCGGCCTTCGATCGGTTCGATGCGTCGGGCATGGCCCGATACGGCATACGCAAGACCCGGCAACTCTTGGGCAACCCAGGCATCGTGCGCAATCGGCTCAAGATCGCGGCGGCCATCCAGAATGCCAAGGCCTTCCTGGCCGTGCAACAAGAGTTCGGGAGCTTCGATGCCTATGTGTGGCGGTTCGTCGGAGGCAAGCCCAAGGTGAACGTTCGGCGGTCGCTGAAGAATCTGCCTGCGCGGACTCCCGAATCCGACGCCATGAGCCACGATCTGAAACGGCGCGGCTTCAAATTCGTCGGCTCGACCATCTGCTACGCCTTCATGCAGGCGGTCGGGATGGTCAATGACCATGCCGTGACCTGCTTCCGCTTTCGACAGCTCCGCTGAGTTGGTTCCGCGGCGCTTATGACTTTTTCGAGACGAAGGTCGGGAAAATGCCCTGGGCGTCCGGGATCGTCCGCACGTCGCGGAACCCCGCTGCGGTTAACTGCGCCCGCACCTGCTCTGCCGGCTTGACGTAGGTTTCCCACAGCGCTCCGACCAGGACCGTCATCACCGCCATCTGCAGGCGCCAATGGTTTCGGTCGATCCGCTCCCACCGGTATGCCTCCGCCGGCACGATGTGGCCGGTCACGAAGGTCCCGCCAGGCTTCAGGGACTCGTGCACGTGGCGATAGAAGGTCGCGCACTGGCTGTCGTTGAGATCCATGTTGAGCCCGGCGCTGGTCAGCAGGTCGAAGGCCTCCCGGATGCCTGGCGTCGCGAAGCCGGGCGTCAGCGCGTCGCCGAGCCGGATGTCCAGCGAGCCGGTGAAGAGACGAGTCTCGGACAATTCCGCTGCGAACATCTCCGCGCCCCGGACCGCGTCCGGGTCCTTGTCGAGGCCGACCAGGCGGATGTCTCCGGCGATGCGGGTGAAGTCGAGCGTGAGGAGATCGCGCATGCGGCCGCAGGGCAGGCTGGCCAGCGCCGCCCCCTCGCGCACGAAGGGCTGCGCGTGTTTCTGATGGATGCGGGCCCGCTCTTGCGTGGCCAGAAAAATGGGAAAGGTGAAAAACGCCAGACGGTCGAAGAGGCAGAGCGTGCCCTCCCGCTCCTGCCGCCGCAACGCCGCTTGGTAGTCGGGATCGAACAGGAGATCGGTCGTCCGCCAGTTCAGTCCGCGCGCGCAAAGGAGGAATCGTCCGAACTCGCTCCGTGCCGCCTCTTCCGCCAGAGACAGCAAAAAGGCCCGCTCGTCTGAGAACCGCAAGGCCCAGCTTGCCCCTGGCAGGGCCTCCGTGGCCCGCATGAGGTCGGCTAGGGGGCAGCCGAGTTTCTTTTCCAGGGAATTAAGCCGTAGCCGTTCCAGCCGGCTCTCCACCGAAGCCAGAGCCCGTTCAATGGACTGGGCGTCGGTGAGGTGAGATGGAAACTGCCCTGACAGCATAAGAGAAGAATCCTCTTCACAAGACGCCGATGCTCTGCATCGCCGGCGGGCATGGCGATGCACTTCCCTGATCGCGCTGATCGCCCGATCAAGGCACGATCTATAACATATTGTAATGACGATAGAACCATATGGCTTGACATCGTTTCCTGTAGTGGTGTACTTTTATGCACCATGACTGAACAACTGACCGATCGTCA
>JBJTAZ010000194.1:0-6381 GCA_046091085.1 Nitrospiraceae bacterium | reverse complement strand
TGCGCAGCAATTCCTGGCCCGCTTCCCCGGAGACGCCGATCTTCCGCTGGCAATGGGCGATCTCCCGTTCCGCCGCGCGGAACTCCTGGCCGATCTCCCGCACGCGCTGCACCATCCGGTCCTTGATGGCCGCGTGCAGGTTCACGGACTCCATCTTTTCGACCACCTGCGCGCGGACGTCCTTGATCTGGGCCTTGATCTTCTGCTGCTTGCCCTGATCGCCGCCCGTCTTGCGGCTTTTCTCATAGAGGGCCATCAAGGTCAGGGACACCTTGCGCACCTTGTTGAGGGCCTCGAGGGTCTTGTCCCGCAGCTCCTGGTCGTCGCGTTCGGTCACCTCCTCGTCTTCTTCGAAGTCCTCGTCGATGACCGGCACCAGTTCGCGGATGTTGATCTTGCCCACTTTCAGTTTTTCCCGCAGCGCCAGGACGAACTGGATGGACATCGGCATCCCGAAGACCGCCGAAGCGATGTCTTTCTTTCCTTCCTCGATGCGCTTGGCGATCTCGATTTCACCCTCGCGGCTCAGGAGCGCGACGCTGCCCATTTCCTTCAGGTACAGACGGACCGGATCGTCGGTCCGGCTGAGCACGCCGGGCGTCAGGTCGATCTCCTTCTCGGTCTCTTCCGCCTCTTCGGTCTCCTCGGCCTCGTCGCTCGACTCCTCGCCGTCCGAGTTCTTTGTGCGCCGCTCGCTGTCGGCGGCATCCACGATCTCGATGTCCATCTCGCCGAAAATGGTCATGAGGTTCCCCAATTGCTCGGAGGACACCATGTCCGAGGGCAGCTTGCTGTTCAGTTCCTCGTAGGTCAGAAACCCCTTGGACTTCCCAAGCGAGATCAGCTTCTTCACTTCGCCAAGTAATTGCTCTTTCGCCATTGTGACTCCTTACAAAGCCCCCTACGGAGCGACTTCCGGCCGCACCGCGGCCTTTTGCACGTGCATGTCCTTCAGTTGGGCGTTCAGGTCGCGCCACTCGTCCAGCCGCCCATCCCGCTCCGCCGCGCGAAGCTGGGCGATCAAGTCGCGCTCCGCCACCGCGCGCCGCTTCCGCTCCAACAGCTCCAGACACCCGCGGATGTGGGCCTCTTCGTCGTCGTACTGCTGTTCCATCAGGGACAGCTGGGTGGCCAGGGCAGCACAGACCTCGTCGGCCATCGCCTCATCCAGCACCGCCCGCACGAGCACCCGCCCATCCTTGCCGCGATGCTGCAGGCCCAATTCGGCCAAGCGACGGCAGGCGGGCAGGCTGAACGCCGTCGGGTCAAGCGCCGCCAAATGCTCGGCACGCAGCCGCCCCTGGAGCAGCAGAAACGCCAAGTCCCGCTCTTCCGGCGATCCCTTGAACGGGCCGGCCTGCGCCGCCGGAACCGACGCCGCCGGCTTGCGCGCCCCTCTGCGAACCTCTCGGTCATTGCGCTGGACCAGCTCCGGGTACCGGTCGATCAGGCGGGACTGGTTGATTCCCAGCCGCTCCGCCACGCGCTTGAGGCATTCTTCCTTAGCCAGCCTGTGACTCGTCTTCTGGAGGATACGCAGAATCTCGTCCACGCTCCGGATGCGATCCTCGATCGAACTCGACCCGGCCTTCCCCAGACTGTGCTCGACGGAAAAGTCCAGCAGGCTCGGCGCCTGTTCCTGCAACCGCGCGAAGACCTCTACCCCCTGCTTCCGGATAAACGTGTCCGGGTCGTCCCCATCCGGCAGCGACACCACCGTCACGCCGATCCCGCTGTCCACGAACAGGTCCAGCGTCCGCAGGGCCGCCCGCACCCCGGCTTCGTCCGGATCGAACAACAGCACCACCTTCGTGACGTAGCGCCGGATCGTCCGCACGTGGTCCGGCGTCAAGGCCGTGCCGAGCGTCGCCACCACGTTCGCGATCCCCGCCTGGTGCAGCGCGATCGCGTCGAAATAGCCCTCCACGATGATCAGCCGGTCCAGCTTGCCCGCCGACTCGCGCGCCTTCTCCAGCAGGTAGAGCGCGCGGCCCTTATTGAACAGCGGCGTCTCCGGCGACTTGAGATACTTCGGCATCCCCTCGCCCAGGATGCGACCGCCAAACCCGATTACCTTCTTGCGCAGATCGCAAATCGGGAACATCACCCGCTGGCGGAACTTGTCGTAATAGCCCGACGCATCCTTGGGGTTCCGGCCACCGCTCTCCTTCTGGGTAATCAGACCGCCGGCCAGCAGATCCGGCAGCGCAAAGCCTTCCTTCAGCAGATGCTTCAGCAACCCGTCCCAGCCCTGCGGCGCGTAGCCAAACCCGAAGGTTTGCAGCGTCGCCTGCGCCATCCCTCGCTCATCCAGGTAGGCCCGCGCCGCCGCACCCCCCTCGCCCTCGTGCAGGTTGCGCGCAAACCAGGCCTGAGCCGCCTCGTTCAGCCGTTCCAGCTTCTCGCGGTTGCCCGCGTCCGGCAACGGATGTCCGCTGGCCGCTGCTGGCACCTCGATGCCGGCCTTGCGGGCCAACTCGCGCACCGTGTCGGGAAAGCTCGTGCCTTCGAGCTTCATGAGGAAGCTAAAGACGTTCCCGCCCGCGCCACAGCCGAAACAGTGGAAAATCTGCCGGGAGGAACTGACCGTGAACGAGGGGGTCTTTTCGCTGTGAAAGGGGCACAACCCTTTGAAGTGCTGGCCGGCCTTGGACAGGGTCACGTAGCCGGACACCACATCGAGGATATCGATGCGATCCTTGATCTGTTCGATGACTTCTTGAGGAATGAGACCGAGGCTCACGCGCTGCCGCTCCTGTGCCCGATGGTGTCGTGAACCGAGTCGTCGCCGCGTCGGAAGGGATTGAAAATCCTGAAACTAAAGGCTGGTCAATCTAACAGACGGCAAAAGGCGAAGTCAATGAGTAGGAGCGCGTAGCTTGGCGACCCACTCGGGCCTCTGTGCTCGCAGAGGCCGCGCTTCGGAAATCGCTCGCTTGATACGCGCAATGCCTACAGGGAAGTGCCTTGCCTAACCCTGATCTTGCTGATTGCGAAATAGGACCTTCAGCCGGTCCATACTCACTGGTTGATTCTCGAACGCCATGGACTCCACCACGCGCTGGAGCAGTACGCTCCGATGCGCCGCAGCCACTTTCGCCAGTGTATTGTGCTTCTTGCGCCACCGGCGCAGCTTGGCGTCTAGTTGAGCAAGATCAATACAAATGGGCATGGAATACTCGAAGGGCACAACCAAGGCGGCAAGCTTTCATGTCACCTGCGTCAGGTCTTCGATCCAGAGCATCCGCCGCCCCTGCTCCCTGGCTATCAACGCCGCATAGAACTTGCGATCCGCCGTGACCAGACGCCCATCGACGGCCTCGGCCAAGGCCAGATAAAGACAATCATAGAGGCTGCGTTGAGTCTGCACGGCCAGGGCATAAGCCGGGCGGAAGAGGCGCTCGTCGGCATGCCGCTGCAATGGCACCCGGCGAAGCTCTTTCAGGATGAAGTCACCTTCTGCTCCGATGAGTTCTCCGCGTCGAATCTTTTTGGCGAGAACGTTCCCGATCTCGAGCCAAAAAAAGGCCGGTACCGACAGGCTGTGGCGGCCCTGATGGAGCCGTCCCGCTGCCTCGGAAAGCCGTTCAGGGATGAACCATTTGATCGCGACGCTCGCATCCACGACATAGCGAGTCACCGATCGCGATCCTCGCGGACCAGTTCGGTGCTGTCACTGAAGCGACGACCCGACCCTTCCAGCCGAGCTCGGAACCGCTCGATCCGTTTCCATGCCGCCTCGTAGTCCGGCGCCGCCTCTTCCAGGATCGTCTTGACTTCGGACTGCAAGGACCGGCCATGTTCTTTGGCTCGACGTTTCAACCGCTCGACCACTCTGTCGTCGAGCTGTCGGACAAGGACTTGTGCCATAACTTCCTCCTTCGGTGATATCATAATGCTAGCATCAACCGGATCGACCGTCAATCTGCCCCGTACCCCTTGTCCGAATGGCATTGCCCCTTGCGGTCGGCGATGCCCACTCGTCAGCAAAAAACACGGGGCCAGGCTTTGAAGCGGCCTGGCCCCGTCACTCTCTCTTTTTCGCCGTGGCTGAAACGGATGGTTTGGGCGGTGAGTTTCATACTCCTCTTGCAGGGGCAGCCTTGCGCAACCCTCCACTGCGCGCATCGAGGGAGCACATTCTGATCGTGCGGCCTCTGCGAGCACAGAGGGCTGTGCAAGGCCGCCCTCTCCACCCCTACCCTGGCGGCCAGTGCATGGGCCGGCCGCCGAGCAAGTGGAGGTGCAGGTGAAACACCGTCTGGCCTCCGTTGCGGCCCGTGTTGATCACCAGCCGGTAGCCCCCCTCGGCAATACCTTTCTGCTTGGCCACCTTCGCGCCGGTCAGCATGAGGTGCCCCAGAAGCCCGGCATCGGCCTCGTTCAGTTCGGCGATGGAGGCGGCATGCCGCTTGGGAATGACAAGTGTATGGGTGGGCGCCTGCGGGTTGATGTCGTCGAAGGCGACGCACTGGTCATCTTCATGGACGATCTTGGCGGGAATGGTCTTTGCGACGATCTTGCAGAACAGGCAGTCGCTCATGACGTCCCTTTGTCCTTCCTGAGCCCGGACTTCCCATACCGGCCCGCCAGTTCCCGATAAATCTCTTCCGGCGTGATGGCGTGGTAGCCGAGGGCCACCAGCGTATGGAACAGGAGGTCGGCGGTTTCGTAGACGATCTCCTCCTTCTTGCCCCCCTTGGCGGCCAGGACGACCTCGCCCGCCTCTTCGACCACCTTCTTGAGCACCTTGTCGATGCCGCCTTGTAAGAGCGTCGAGGTATAGGAGTCGCCGGACGGCTGCCGCTTGCGGTCCTGAATCGTCTGGTAGAGCCGCTCGATGATGCCGCCCCAGGCCTCCTGCGTCTTCTCCCCCTTGCCCTCCAGGCGTGAGAAGAAGCAGGCCTTCTCGCCCGTGTGGCAGGTGGGACCGACCGGTTCGGCCTTGATCAGCAACGTATCGCCGTCGCAGTCCACGAAGAGATCTTTGAGGGCCAGTTTGTTGCCGGAGGTCTCGCCCTTCTCCCACAGTTTCTTGCGCGACCGGCTCCAGAAGTGGACGGATTTCGTGTCGAGGGTCTTCTGCAAGGCCTCCCGGTTCATGAAGGCCAGCATCAGCACGGACCCGTCCCGCCAGTCCTGGACGACCGCGGGAATCAGCCCCTGTTCGTCGAATTTCAGCCGACTGAAGTCCATGCTCTTACCGGCACCCCTTTTTCACGCAGATAGGCCTTGGCCTCCGGAATGGTGTGCGTGCGATAGTGAAAAATCGAGGCGGCCAGCACCGCGTCGGCCTTGCCCTTGACGAAGCCGTCATAGAGGTGATCGAGCCGGCCCACGCCGCCGGACGCGATCACGGGAATCGAGACCGCATCGGAGACCGCCGCGGTCAGTTCCAAATCATAGCCTTGTTGCCGCCCGTCCTGATCCATGCTGGTGAGCAGAATTTCGCCCGCGCCGTAGCCTTCCATTTTCCTAGCCCACTCGACCGCATCCAACCCGGTCGGCTTGCGCCCGCCGTGGGTAAACACTTCCCACCCCGTTGCCGGCGTGGCCCGCCGCTTGGCGTCAATCGCCACGACGATGCACTGGGTGCCGAACCGCTCGGCGGCTTCCATCACCCATTCCGGCCGCTCGACTGCGGCGGTGTTGATGCTGACCTTGTCTGTGCCGGCGTGCAGCAGGGCCCGGATATCCTCGAGCGTCCTGATCCCGCCTCCCACCGTCAAGGGCATGAAGACCTGTTCGGCGGTCCGGCTCACGATATCCAGGATCGTCTTGCGGTTCTCGTAGGAGGCCGTGATGTCCAAAAAACAGAGTTCGTCCGCCCCTTCCCGATCGTAGGCCCTGGCCACTTCCACCGGATCGCCGGCATCACGCAAATTGACGAACGAGACGCCCTTGACCACACGGCCGTCCTTCACGTCCAAACAGGGGATGATGCGCTTCGTGAGCATGGCGATCCTTCATGAGGCGGCGGCCAGAGCGGCGTGCAGCTCCAGCTTGCCGTCGTAGAGCGCCTTCCCCACGATGGCTCCCTCGACCCTCTGGCCCAGCGATTTGATTGCGCGAATGTCATCGGCCTTCGTGATCCCGCCGGACGCGATGACCGGCCAGGGCGAGCAGGTCACGATCTCCCGGAGCGCCGCCAGGTTGGGCCCTTGCAGCATGCCGTCCCGCGCAATGTCCGTATAGATCACGCCGGCCAGGGAAAACTCCGCCAGGCTCTTCAACAAATCCGTGGCCAGCGTCTCGGACTGGCTGGTCCAGCCTTGCACCGCCACCTTGCCGTTGCGCGCATCGAGACCCAGCAGGATTCGCTGAGGGAACAGGCTGCACGCCCGCTCCAACAGGCCGCGATCCCTGAGCGCGGCGGTCCCC
>JBJTAZ010000193.1:0-2695 GCA_046091085.1 Nitrospiraceae bacterium | reverse complement strand
GGCCAGCCTCCCGGCCTCGTCGCCCTCCAACCACGAGACAGGCGCGACGATCAGGTCGGCCATCACCGTCTGATTGATCCAGAGTTCGACGGTCGCGCGGAAACTCCGCACCATGGTGCCAACCCCCACCATAATGGCGATCGCCATCATGAGGGCCGAGATCGTCACGGCGCTCCGGCCTGGCGCTTGAGCCACTTGTCCGACCGCCAGCCGAACAACGGCGCCGATCCGTCCTGCTCGTCCTCCCCATCCGATGCGGCTTCCTGCTGCATGGCCGTCCGTCTCACCACGCAACAGCATCCCTCCGATCAGAGCGACAAACCCCGGGGCGAAGCAGGACAGACTGAGCAGGAGACAAAAGGCCGAGGCATAGCCGAACAACGGTAGCCCGTCGATAGGCCCCGGGAGCGCCAGCAGTCCGGCCAACATCAGCCCCCCGCCCCCAACCCAGGCCAACCGACCGGCACGAACACGCTGCTCCACTTCATACGAGCCTGGGGCCAACGCCTTTGTGGGCACCGTCTGCCCTGCTTCCAGACTCGGCACCAGCGCGCCCACAAGCGACACCAGCAGGCCAACCGCCAGGCCCTGGAACAATCGTTGTGGCGGCACCGTCACTGTCGCCCCGCCTGCCACCGACACCGTCGCATACAGATCCGACACTGTCTGCGAGAGCGCCGCCGCCAGGCCCTGCGCCAGCAGCACCCCAACTCCGCTGCCGAGCAGCCCGCCGATCAGCCCCATCGCCGCCGCCTGGGCCAGGAACAACCAAACCACGCCTGGCCGCGACATCCCGATGGCACGCAGAATGCCGATCTCCCGCCGCTTGCGGACCACCGTGAACGACACGGTGTTGTAGACAATGAGGAGTCCGACAAGCAGCCCCACCGCGCTCAACGTCGCCAGGTTGAGTTGAAACGCCCGGACCATATGCTCCACCTGTTCGTTGCGGCGCGACGGCCGGCTCACCGTCAGGGCCGGCGGCAACCGCGCCTGAATGTCCTGAGCCACCCCCGCCACGGGCCGATCAGGATCGGTCACCAGATCGATGCGGTCCAACCGGCCGACGAGTCCGAACTGGGCCTGTGCCGCAGCAATATCCATAACGGCCATCTGGCTCCAGGCGGACGCGACGCCGCCGGAGGATTCGACCACTCCTCTGACGACCAGACGATGGACGTGGATTCCCGCGAGCAGATCGAGGGGTGAACCGGGACGCAGTCCCCAGTCCTCGGCCAGCCGCTGGCCGATAAATACAGCGTCCGGAGCCAAGAAAGCATCAAACCGCCTAGCCTCATCGCCGGACTCAGAGTCGGTACGTACCCGGATCCCCTTCAAATCTTGTGCATCCAGCAAATCAAGCCCCATCACGAGCAGAGGTGTGCCGCGGTGGGGACCGGACGCCACGCGCGTCCCTTGCGTCAAAACCGGACTGGCCGACAGCACGGCCGGATGGGCAAGAAGATTCGGAATCAGGGTTTCGTCCAGGCCCAGTTCGCCACCGGTCACCTGGAGAGTGGCCAGCCCAGTCACGTCAGCGACGGTATCCCGAAACGATTTCAAGACCGTCTCGTTGGCAGTCGGTATGGCAATCGCCACCGACACCCCGATCGCGATGCCCGCAATCGTCAAGAACGTCCGAACGGGCCGTTCGCCGGCTTGGCGCGTGCCGATCAACCAGACCGCTTTCACCATGACTATTCGCGCCTCACGACTGGATCCGCCGATGCATGACCGTCCCTTTCAGTTTGTTTACACCCCTTGCGCGAGCAAATCATATTTGCTAGATTGACTGCGCGACTTTGTAGGAATACTCTTAGCGTAACAGGGGGATACATGCGCAAGACAGCGAGCAAGAAACGGAAAACGAAGGGCCGTTCCGAGGTACGGACGAGCCGGACTTTGACCCCGCGCCAGAAACAAATCCTTCGTCTGGTTGCGCAGGGCCTGACCAACCGTGAAGTGGCCCAGCGCCTTGGCATCAGCGTGAGGACCGTCGAAGTCCACCGGTTCAATTTGATGCGCCGCCTGAAAGTCCGCAACGTCGCACAACTCTTGCGGCAAGCACTGATTCAGGGTCTGCTGCCGAAAAACTTCGGAACCCGTTAACCAGCCTTAGAGTTCCTTGAGCCTGCCCCTGCAGGCGTCCAGCGAACCATATCCTTTCTTCTCCAGGACAGCCGCCAATTCCTTTTCCAGCCGGTCGAACGCGCCAAGCCCCTCCTCCATCAGCACCGTCCCAATCTGCACGGCCGAGGCGCCGCACAGGATATGCTCGAAGATATCCGTGCCGGTGACAACACCTCCGGTTCCGATGATGGGCAGCCGGCCGCCGAACAGCTTCCAGAACGCCCGCACGTTGGCCAAGGCCACCGGCTTGATCAGCGGCCCACCGAGCCCGCCGAACCCTCCCTTCGGCTTGATCACCACCGTCTCGCTCGACGGATCGACCACCAATCCGTTCCCCACCGAATTGATCAACGAGAGAAACTGCACGCCCGTCCGCTCCAGCACCGGCGCCATCTGCTCCTGATGGACCGGATCGAAATAGGGCGGAAGCTTGACGCCCATCGGCACGGTCAGGATTTTCCTCACGCGAGCCAGCAACCGCTCCGAGGCTTCGGCATCGTAGCCGATCTGCGGCTTGCCCGGGATATTCGGGCAGGAGAGGGTCACTGCGACCAGATCCGGCCGG
>JBJTAZ010000192.1:0-2599 GCA_046091085.1 Nitrospiraceae bacterium | reverse complement strand
GAAGGGGCCAGCCAGGGCGCAGGTGAGCGACGAGGGGCGGACGATTGCCCTGCCGGCGATCTTGCGCCGCTACGAGACGCGCGAGGCCAATGTCCGGCTTTACACGGTGATGACGGCGCATGAAGCGGGACACTTGGAGTTCGGGACGTACCGCCTGTCGCTGGACCGGTTGGCGGATATGATCCAAGCGGTGCGCACCCGGTATGGCCGCACGCAGGATCCGGCCACCCTGGCCGAGGTCTTTGCCCTCTATCCGCAGCCGGGCTTGATCCGCGACTTGTGGACCTTGCTGGAAGATGCGCGGGTGGAATATTTGCTACAGCTCGAATATCCGGGACTCAAAAGCGATTTGGCGGCACTGGCGCGGGAGGCGGTGACGACGCGGTCGCTGTTGCACGGCATGACGGCGCGGGAAATGGCGGTGGATGCCCTGCTACTCCTGTCCACGCAGGAGCCGGATGCGTTTCGCATTCCGGAGGCGATGGCCGAGGTGGTGGAGCAGGCCTGGAGTCTGTGCCGGGCGGTCCTCAATCCCAGTGCCACGGCCGAAGACGCAGTGCGGCTGGCGGATCGGGTCTATGTCGTGCTGGACGACCTGCTGGCCGCCAAGCGTCCGATGGGCGAGGGCGGAGCAGCCGAACCGAACGCCGATTTGGGCGCAGGGCCCAAGGCTTCCGAGGAGACGGCCGGAGAGTATCGGCCGGTGGCGAATTGGGCCTATCGCGGCGAGATGAACCCGGAGCTGGTCACGGACCGCGGGGCTGGCGGGGAAGAACAGGCCGAGCACCCACAGGGACTGACCTTTGCCTCAGCCGAGGCCTTTGGGCGTAGTGGCTCTGCGGGCCGCGGGTCGCAAGGCCAGCAGCAACGAGAGCTGCCTTCCGAGGACGTGGTTCGGGGGCAGGACCCGGGCTCGGTGGTGGACGAGTTCTTGGCGGTCGAAGAGAGCGGAGCCAGGGCGCAGCCAGACGAGCCGGCCCAGGCCAATGCGTTTCTGTACGACGAGTGGGACGGGATCATTCAGGATTATCGGCAGGGCTGGTGCCGGGTGGTCGAGCGGACGGCGCCGGATGGCGCCACGGATTGTGCCGCAGCCACGCTGGCGGAGCATGGGGCGGCGGTCCGGCTGCTCCGCCGGTACTTCGAGGCGCTACGCCCGCCCGGGTTGCGGCGGGTGTCGGGTCAGACGGACGGGGAAGAATTGGACCTGGATGCGGTGGTCCGCCGCCGGGCCGAGCTGGCAGCCGGAGCCGATTCGTCCGATCGGCTGTATGTCCGGCGCGAGAAATGCGAGCGGGATGTGGCCGCCGCTTTCCTGGTGGACCTGAGCGGATCGACCAGCCGGCAGATCGAGTCGTCCGGAGGGCAGACGCGCCGCGTCATCGATATCGAGAAGGAAGGGCTGCTCTTGTTGGGCGAAGCCCTCGAGGCGATCGGCGACCGGTATGCCGTGTACGGGTATTCGGGCCGGGGGCGTCGCCAGGTGGACTTCGTCACCCTGAAGGCGTTCGACGAGCCGGCCGGCATGCGCATGGCCTCCCGGCTTGGCGCCGTCGAGCCGTTGCAGCAGAACCGGGATGGGGCGGCCATTCGCCACGCCACCCGCAAACTGCTGGCACAACCGGCGAAAGTCCGGCTCTTGGTGTTGCTGAGCGACGGCAAGCCTCTTGACGAGGGCTATGCGGACGAGTACTCCTTGGAGGATACGAAGGCGGCCTTGCGGGAAGCCCGCGCGAAAGGGCTCCATCCCTTTTGTATCACCGTGGACCGCGGAGCCGACGATTACCTCAAGCGCATGTACGGCGAGGTTCGCTATCTGGTCATAGACCATGCGGGGGCGTTGCCGGAACAGTTGCCGCGCACGTACCGCCGGTTGACGGCGTGAGGCGCGCGATGCGCGCAAATGTTTAGCGGTGAACGTTGAATGATGAATTGCGAAGCGGCCGGACAATTCAACACTTAAAATTCACAATTCAAAATTTATGGGGAATCAACCCGTTCCGCGAGATGTGCCGCCTTGGCTGTATAAGCTCTTTACGGGCCACCAGTATCCCTATGTGCGGCGCCTGGCCAAGTTTGCCAAGCCGACGACGCCGGGGGAAGATCGGGGCGAGCCGACCAAGGAGGAGATCGACGTCAAGTTCCGGGAGGTGTTTCCCCGTTGCTGGGTCAAGGTTCTGCAAGAGGTCAAGGAAGGCATGATCGTCACCTTTCACGAGTTGGGGCAGTACGAGGCGGGGGGGTATCAGGAGCTGATCGACGGTCCGGAAGACTTTTTAGCCAAGACCTACGGCAAGAAAAAGATCAAAGTGAATTTTTACGACGGCGAGAATTTTGTCTGTACGATCAATTTCAAAGTGGCGGGCTGGACGGAACACGAAGGACATTAAGGACAGGGCGTCCGGGAGCGGCCTCCCTGTACAGGGAGAGTTAGGGGAAGCGCGATGGGGGAGACGATGGGGCGACCGAAGGTGACGGTGGTGGGAGCGGGCAACGTCGGAGGCACGACGGCCCAGCGGCTGGTCGAGACCAATCGCTATGACGTGGTGCTGGTGGACATCGTGGCGGGGGTGCCGCAGGGCAAAGCCCTAGATATGGT
>JBJTAZ010000191.1:0-3114 GCA_046091085.1 Nitrospiraceae bacterium | reverse complement strand
GACAAGGACACGGACAAGATTGTCGGCACCGTGGACTTGGAATGGAACAAAGAGCAACGCGTGGACAATCTGGGGTTGAAGCTGGCGGTCACGGACTTTGTGGCGGACTTCGGGTTCAATTCGTCCGAGAAGAAGGTCTTCTCCAAGACCGTGGAGCATGCGAACCCGGCGATCAAGCTGGCCATCACCGAACAGCCGACGCCGAAGGCTGCGGCCGTGCAGGCCACGCCCTGGATCTTCTACAACTACCCGGACCTGTTCGACATCAAGGACAGCAAGTACCGGTTCGAGCTGGTGGGCTACCAGCCGAAAAAGTTCACGGGCCTACAGATCACCAAGGACCCGGGTGTGAACATCGTCTGGATCGGCTCGACGATGATCGTGGTCGGCATCACCCTCTCCTCGTTCATTTACCACCGGCGGCTTTGGGCGAAGGTGATTCCCCGTGAGGGCGGGGTGACGGTCCACATCGGCGGCAGCACCCACAAGAGCCAGATCGACTTTCAAAAAGAGTTTCGGAAGCTGACGGAGCGGATTCAGACGATCAGTACGTGAAGCGTCGTTCGTGAAGCGTGGAGCGTCCGAGTCCGAAAGCGAGATACGCTTCGCGAGATACGAGCAACGAGGAGGGGTAGATATATGGTGCGCTCGCTGTTTCTCTTCGACATGACCTTCTGGCTGTATCTGGCGGCTCTGGGCCTGTACGTGGGCTACGTGCTCGCGAAGCGTCCCGGGATGCAGCTGGCGACGGCCGGCCCTGCCGGTTTCGAGTCGGAGGAGAGCCCCTGGGCCACGCAGATCGGCCAGGTCGCCACGATCGTGACGATCTTCGGCTGGGTGGTGAACACGCTGGCGCTCGGCACCCGCGCCTTCGAACGGATGCAGCTGTCCGGCACCTTCGCCCCTTGGTCCAATCAGTTCGAAGCCATGGCCTACGTGTCCTGGGCGATCATCCTGGGTTACGTGCTGCTGGAATTCCGGTACCGCATCAAGGCGATCGGGGCCTTCGTGGTCGGGATCGGCTTCATCGCGATGGGAGCCGCCTCGCTGCTGCCCTATCGCTACCAGACGGCCGAACCGCTGGTGCCGGCGCTGAACAGCTATTGGATTTACATCCACGTGTCCATCACGCTCACCAGCTATGCCGCTTTCGCCATGGCCGGCGGCCTGGGGCTCATGTACCTGGTGCAGGAACGGGCCGAGCGGCGCGGCAAGCAGTCGAGCGTCGTGGCGGCTCTTCCGCATCTGGAAACCATCGATGAGCTGGGCTACAAGGCCATCATGGTCGGATTCCCCCTGCTGGCGTTCGGCATCATCCTGGGCGCCATGTGGGCGAACTATGCCTGGGGCGGGTACTGGAGCTGGGACCCCAAGGAAACCTGGTCGCTGATCGTGTGGCTGATCTACGGCGCCTATATCCATGCGCGGATGACCCATGGGTGGGAGGGACATCGCGCCGCCATCTACGCCGTCTTCGGGTTCCTGATGGTGATCTTTTGTTTCTGGGGCGTGAATTTTCTGCTTTCGGGTTTGCACGCGTATGCCTAGTTCGGCGCGCAAATTTTGAATTGTAAATTGTGAATTTTTCAATGGGCCGGACAATTCAACACGCAACATTGAGCATGCAAAATTGAGTCCGATGGCTGTAAACGAAATCACAGAAGCCGCGCAGCAGACAGAACCGAGGCGGGCATCCAAACTGGTCATCGGTCTGGCGGCGATCGTCATCCTGCTGCTGGCCTTCGGGGTGGTCTGGATGCAGAGCGCCAAGTATGAGCCGCTCACGGTCGGGAAAGTTGCGCCGGATTTCGAGCTGCCCGGGTTGGACGACAAGCTGGTTCGCCTGTCGGACTACCGGGGGAAGGTGGTCTTCCTGAACTTCTGGGCGACCTGGTGCAAACCCTGCCGCGAAGAAATGCCCTCCATGGAAATTCTTCACAAAAACTTCGAGAAGGACGGGCTCGTCATTCTGGCCGTGAGCATCGATCGGGTCACGACCAAAAAAGACATCCCGCCGTTCGTCAAGGGCATGAACCTGACCTTCCCCGTGCTGGTGGACTCCTGGGGGCAGACCGACAAGCGGTATAAGCTCATGGGGGTGCCGGAAACCTATATCATCGACCGGGACGGGATGCTCAGGGAAAAGGTGATCGGGCCCAAGGACTGGACGGTGCTGGATAACCTGAAAGTCCTGACCGAATTGCTGAAGGCCGGATCGAAGACGGCGGCGGCTGCGTCCCCGGCTGCGTGATGCCATGATGGGTGTGACGGTGGTTGGTGTCGCACGGGCCACGGTGTGCATCGTCCTGGCTCTGGTTGGATCCGGCTGGGGCAGCGCCGATCTCGGCGAAGCTGGGGCTGTGCCGATCCAGGAGCGCGGCCGGGTGCGTGTGGGCGGACCGGCGCCCAATTTCCAGTTGTACGACCTGGCCGGCCGTCTGGTGACCCTGTCGGATTATCGCGGGCGCGTGGTCTTGCTGAACTTCTGGGCGACTTGGTGCGAGCCTTGCCGGGTGGAGATGCCGGCGATGGAAGACCTCTACCGCGAATTCAAGCGGCGGGATTTCGAAATCCTGGCCGTGTCCACCGATCAGCAGGGCGCGGCCGTGACCAGGCCGTTCAGCCAGGAAATGGGCCTCACGTTCCCGATTCTGCACGATTCGGATTTTCGCGTCGGGGTTGCCTACGGCGCGCGGACCTTGCCGATGACGTTTCTCGTGGACCGGCAAGGGGTCATCACGCATCGGATTTTCGGGGCGCGGGACTGGCAAAGCCCTGAAGGACGGCAGTTGATCAAGAAGTTGGTGGCGGCACCCTAGCCTGATCGGACGGTGAGCCTGTGGTCGAGTCCATTCAGCACATCTCCCTGCTCGCAGCCTTCTCGGCCGGACTCCTGTCCTTTGTCTCGCCGTGCGTGCTGCCGCTGGTCCCCTCGTACATCTCTTACATCACCGGCCTGTCCCTTGACCCATTGTCGGACGCCGCCGAGCGGCAGCGGTTCCGTGGCGCGATCGTGGTCAACTCGCTGCTCTTCCTCGCCGGCTTCTCCGGCGTGTTCATCGCATTCGGGGCCTCGGCCACGCTGATCGGGCAGGCGCTGATCACCTACCAGGA
>JBJTAZ010000190.1:0-2668 GCA_046091085.1 Nitrospiraceae bacterium | reverse complement strand
TCGAGCGGGCCGGCATCCGGTATCACCACATTCTTGATCCCAAGACGCTGCAGCCGGCCCGAGGCTGTCGGAGCGTGACAATCGTGGCGACGGAAGGCGTCATGGCTGACGGGTTGGACACGGGCATCTTCGTCATGGGGCCGGAAGCGGGCATGGCGTTGATCGAGCGGTTGCCAGGAGTCGAAGGGGTGATCGTGGATCGTGAGGGGCGCGTGCTGGTGTCGTCCGGTCTCAAGGGCCGGCTCACCATGGAATCCGGTTCGCCCTGAGGGGTTAGCGCAGTCTGTAGCTGATCGGGACTTGCACGACCACCTGGGAACGTCCCAAGGGTTGCGGCAGGGCCAACGGCGCGGCTTTCTTCAAGACGTCCACAGCCGCGTCGTCCAGGACCGAGTGGCCCGAACTCTCCGCAATTGTCAAATCCACCAACTGTCCGTCTTCGCCGATCACCGCTCGAAGCACCACCCTGCCTTCCCACCGGTTCGCGCGGGCCATGTGGGGGTAATGCTTCAGCTGCTCCACCCGGCTCCGGATCGTCTGGGCCAACCAGCCATAATCGGATTTGGTCTGGGCGGCCTGCACCGGTTGAGCCGCGGGCCCTGGTTGAGAGGAAGGCGCCAATGAAGCCACGGTTGCGGGAGGTGCCTGTGGAGCCGGGGCGGCCGGAAGCTGGTCTTGAGCCTGAGGGCCGGTATGGAGAGCTTGTGTGGCGATGGTTGCCTGGGCCTGGGTTGCCGGAGCAGGGGCGCTGGCCTCGACAGGAGTTGCTAGAGAGTGAGTCGGGGGAACTGGCGTCTGGTGCGCGACAGAGGGGGTGATGGGCTCCGCAGGCGTCGGCTCCTTCGGCGTGATGGCTTCGCGAAGCAGGGGCGCCGGAGGCCACACCAGTCATTCCGGCGCCGGCTGTTCGCTCTGTCGCTGGATGGGAGGCACCCTTGGCGCGGGCGTTGTGGCAGCGTTGGTCGGCTGGGCCTGTGCCGGAGGCGTCTGGTTGCCTGGCTGGACTTGGGCCGGTTGAGCTTGGTTGGGCCTGTCAATGACCGTCTGGGGCTCGATCTTGGAGACGACCCATCGGAACGGTTCCGGTTGGGGAGCCAGGCGCAGGCCGGACACCAGTACGACCGCCGCGCCGATGGCGAGTCCATGGACGAGCAGGCTGACCGCCCAACTCCAGGCATAAGCCTGGACTTCCCCGGTGCGGTGCAAGGACAACTCGGTCACGAGCGCACCACCTCCAGGCTGACTTGCTGGAACCCCAGCCCGCGGACTTCATCCACCAATTGAACGAACCGTTCCAGCAAGGTCACGCGGTCGGCGCGCACGACGACCAGGGATTCGCGCGGATGGGGGAGCAATGCGCCTTTGAGCTCGTCCTGCGCGATGGGCCGATCGTTCATGTACAGGCGGCCGTCTGCGGTCAGGGTGATGACCAGCGGAAAGTCCTTGCGATCCCCCGCTTCCTTGGCCTTGGCGAGGTCCACGGGGATCTGGCCGGTCGTGATGAACGTCGCCGTGGTGAGCACGATCACCAGCAGGACCAGCATGACGTCCACGAGAGGGATGACGTTGATCTGGTCCAGCTCACGATCCATGGCGCACCTTGTACTGGGTGACCAGTTCGGTCACGCGCCGGCGCAGCACGGTGTTCATGACCACGCAGGGGATGGCGACGAGCAGGCCGGCGGCGGTGGCCTTGAGGGCCAGGCTGAGGCCGATCATGATCGTGCTGACCGCCATCGTGCCGGAGGTGCCCATCGTATGAAACGTCAGCATGATGCCCAGGACGGTGCCCAGCAGGCCGATGTAGGGCGCATTGGCCGCCACCGTGCCGATGACGACCAGACGTCTCGTCAGCGCCAGCTCGAAGACCTGGAGGTTCGGGTATTGGGCGAGGTCCACGCGCCGGTAGAAGAGCCAGCGTTCGACGGCGACGGAGACGGCCCAGAGACTGAGCGCCAGCAACAGGCCGATCACGCCGTAGTCCACCGTTTCTTTCAAAGCATCCATTGAGGGTCTCCGAGATTCGTTACGCTATCACAAGTCTTGCAAATGAGTCCATGTTCAGCGGGTGAGGGCTGGCGTCGCTAGGGGGCCGTCTGGCCCTGCTCGAACAGGACCGTATGGGTGGCGAGCACCTGCACGTGCACCGGCGTGCCGATCGGGTAGATGCTGGTCGAGGTCTCGCTGCTGTGCAGGACGTCGCCCGAAGCCAGCCGGACGGTATAGAGGTTTTCCGATCCCCGAAACTGCCGGGCCGCGACGCGGGCCTGGCCTTGCTCGGAGGGCGAGATGTGCACGTCGTCCGGGCGGATCATGACCACCACTTTGGCGCCCACGGCGAACCCCTGTTGATTCGGGAAGGCCCCGATCTCGGTCGCCACCCGGCCCGGCTCGACCAAGCCGGGGATGAAATCGGCCTGGCCGACGAAGTCGGCGACGAAGGGGCTGGCCGGAGTATGGTAGATGGCTTCCGGCGAGTCGAATTGCTCCAGGCGTCCGTTGCGAAGCACGGCGACGCGGTCGGCCATGGCGAAGGCTTCCTCGTGATCGTGCGTGACCAAGACCGCCGTGGTGTTGGTCTGCAACAGCAGGTCGTACAATTCCTCCCGCATCTTGCCGGTCATGTCCGGGTCCAGATTGCTGAAGGGCTCGTCGAGCAGCAGGACCG
>JBJTAZ010000189.1:0-2943 GCA_046091085.1 Nitrospiraceae bacterium | reverse complement strand
GTAACGCCCTGACCTTCGCCACGGACGATTACGTCACCAGAGAAGCGCTGTCAGCCAACATCACCGGCGAATGCACGATCAGCCTGTGGATGAAGCGCACCGGCAATCCCTCGGCTAATGAACGTTTGGTTTGCGTTGGCGAATCCAATAAAAGCGGATTCAACGTCTATGTGGGCACCAATGGGTACGCCGGACTCGACAACGAAGGCGGTCTTACGAGCGATTTGGTCTCAACCGGACCCTCAATTACCGACGGTGTCTGGCACCATATCGCCGCGACCCGCAGCGGTACGGCGCCGTCCACCTTCAAGATCTACGTGGACGGCGTATTGAAGGGTACGGACAGCAACGTTAACAACACCGTGCCGGCGCTGACGCGCCTGCGCGTCGGGGCGAGTTTCGGGCCTGGATCTTACTTCAACGGCCAGATTGACGATGTGCGCGTGTACAACCAGGCGCTCTCGGGCACGGAGATCCAGGCGTTGTACAACAGTGTCCAGGCGGCGCCCATCAATATCGGGGGGAGGCTGGAACTCTTCGTTGACAAGCATCTGATCCAGACGCTGAGCAATGCGACGCTGAGACTGCACCAGCCCGTGGGCAAGGGGGCGGTGTTTTCGCTTGATGCGCCATGGGAGGGCAACTACAGCGCCTACCAGTCGGTGGTCAAGGACGGCAATCGGTTTCATCTATACGGTCGTGGTTTTCGTCGGCTGGGCGGCGATGTAATGCAAGGCGGCGGGACCTTCGCCTTCCCTGCGGTCACCTGCTTTCGGATGAGTTCCGACGGTATCAACTGGGAGATACCGTCCGTCGGTTTGCACGCCTTCAACGGGTCCACGGATAACTCGATCGTCTGGACGAACAACTCGCTGACCCTGGCATCCGGTTACAGCGGATGTTTCATTGTCTCGATGAACGCCAATCCGAATGCCCCCGCGCAGGAGAAGTTCATTGCCCTGGCGCATAGAGAGGACTCCGGCACGCATTCGATATTTACCTCCCCGGATGGCGTGACCTTCACCATGAAGCCGAATCCCGTCAAGGTAGAGCCGAGCGATGCCGGCGGGGATCCGGTGTTCTGGGACAGCAACCTTGGGCAATATGCCGCCTATTTGCGTGCCTGGTATAACCCGACTACCGGCCAGGTGCTTAGTTACAATGGCGGGGCGGGATACTATCGGTGGGTGCAGCGCAAGCTATCCCCGGACCTGACGAACTGGTCCGCGCCGGTATTGATGAGTTTCAAGGACGCATCCGGGAATCCCCTGCCCGCGGAGCATTACTACACCTTTTCCAATGAGCAGTATTCCCGCGCGCCGCACCTGTATATCGCGATGCCGAGCCGCTACATGGCAACCCGCAGAGCGGTACCGGCATGGTATCGTGACGGCGGCAATGACGCGGTATTCTGCACCAGCCGGGACGGTCTCGTCTGGGATCGCACGTTCATGGAGGCATTCATCAGGCCCGGGACTGACAGGCTGAACTGGACATCCAAGGCCGTCTACCCGGTCAGAGGAGTTGTCCAGACCGGCACGAACGAGCTGTCGGTGTACTGGCTCGAAAGGTTTGACCATGGAGATCTGGCGCCTCGCATTCGACGCGGGACGCTGCGGTTGGACGGGTTCGCCTCCGTGCGGGCCGAGGCCGCTGGCGGCGAGATGGTCACGAAGCCGATCACGTTCACCGGCAGTCGGCTGGTCCTGAACCATGTCACCGCGGCGACCGGCAGTGTCCGGGTGGAGATCCAGGACGCCAGCGGGACGCCCATTCCCGGGTACGCCCTGGCCAACTCCACGGCGCGGACCGGGGACAAGATGGAAGAGACCATGAGCTGGACCGGCGGCTCCGACCTCAGCGCGCTGGCGGGGACGACGATCCGTCTGCGGTTCGTCCTGCAGGACTCGGATGTCTATACGATGCGGTTCACCAATTAACACCATTGAACAGGAGACACACCATGAACAATAGACAAGGCAATTTGAAATCCGTTCTCGCGGCGGTTCTGGCCCTGGGGTTGGCGGCGATCACGCCGGCCAAAGCCCAGACAGCGATCGGCGGCGACTTGCAGGTCTTTACCGACATGTCGTTGATCGAGTCGCTCACCAATGCGGCGCTGAAACAGCATGAGCCCGGCCAGCGGCCGAATGGGACCGGCTCGGTGAACGCCGGGTACGTCGGCGGCGAGATGATCACGAAGCCGTTTACATTCACCGGCCGGCGGCTCGTGCTGAACTATGCCACCTCGGCGGCCGGCAGCATCCGGGTGGAGATCCAGGACGTCAACGGGACGCCCATAACGGGATATGCCCTGGCCAATTTCCCGGAGCGGTACCTGGATGAAGTCGAGGGCGTCATGAAATGGGGCAGCGTGGTGGACGTCGGCTCGCTGGCCGGGACGACGGTCCGCCTGCGGTTCGTCATGAAGGACGCCGACCTCTACGCGATGCGGTTTGCGAATCCGGAGAACGTCCAGTATAGCGTGAGCTACAATGCCAACGGCGCAAACGGCGGACCGGCGCCGGCCACGCAGCAGAAGGAGAAAGGCGTGTCGCTGGTACTGGCCATGAACGGCGGAGATCCCCTCCTCTACAAGACGGGTTACACCTTCGCCGGTTGGAACACCGCGGCGAACGGCAGTGGCACAAGCTACGCCGAGTGCGCCACGTACACCCATGACGCGGCGTTGACGCTCTATGCCCGCTGGGCGGCGAACCCGACAACCTACACCGTCACCTTCAACAAGAACGGCGCGACCAGCGGGTTGGGGCCGGCAGCACTGAACAAAGTCCAGAGTGTGGCGCTGACCCTGCCCTCGAACATCAGCCTCGCCAAGACCGGCCAGGCCTTCGCCGGCTGGAACACCGCCGCCAATGGCACCGGCACGAACTACACCGCGGGCGCAAGCTACAATGTCAACGCCGCGGTTACGCTCTACGC
>JBJTAZ010000188.1:0-2673 GCA_046091085.1 Nitrospiraceae bacterium | reverse complement strand
CTATCGCTGGCCGGGTAACGTGCGGGAGTTGGAGAACGCCGTGCGCTCGGCCACGATCCTGGCCGACCACTTGATCGAGCCCATCCATCTGCCGTAACAGATTCGCACATCGGCCGGTGAGATCTTGGAGGCATTGAAGCCGGCGATGAAGCCGGGGGAGTCGCTCGTGCAACTCCGGCGGCGCACGTCCGGAGAGGCGGAGCGCATGTCGATTCTGCGGGTGCTGGAGGAAGCGGGGTGGAACAAGGCCGAAGCGGCCCGGCGCCTGAAAGTGGACTACAAGACCCTCTATCTCAAGATGAAGCGATACCAGATTCCGCCGGCACGTCCGACGTGACGGAGACCTGTTGAGACTGCGATAGCGGTATCGAGAGGCGTGACTAAGCTGGCTTGGTTTGGTGCCGAAGGCGGGATTTGAACCCGCACACCCGTTAGGGCGCTAGACCCTGAATCTAGTGCGTCTGCCAGTTTCGCCACTTCGGCACATCTCAGTCGGCATTATCACTGATTGCCGACATGCCGTCAAGAGACCGACGGCGCACACCCAACCATGCCAGGCGCGTCGAGGCAGGGTCACCCCGGCCGCGCCGGTGGAATGCCATACCGCTTCATCTTGAGGTAGAGGGCCTTATAGTCCACCTGCAGGCGCCGCGCCGCCTCGGCCTTGTTCCAGCCCGCAGCTTCCAGAGTCCGCAGGATCGACTCCCGTTCGGCCTCGCCCGATGTCCGCCGCCGGAGTTGCACGAGCGACTCCCCCGGCTTCATCGCCGGCTTCAATGCCTCCAAGATCTCACCCGCCGATGTGCGAATCTGTTGCGGCAGATGGATGGGCTCGATCAAGTGGTCAGCCAGGATCGTGGCCGAGCGCACGGCGTTCTCCAACTCCCGCACGTTACCCGGCCAGCGATAGGCTTCCAGCATGGCCATGGCCTCGGCGCTGAGCCCCCGGATGGACTTGCCATAGGCCTGATTGGCTTTCATCAGCATGTAATGGGCCAGAAGCGGGATATCTTCCTTACGGTCGCGAAGCGGCGGCACCGTCAGCGTGACCGTGTTGAGCCGGTGATAGAGGTCCAGACGAAAACTCCCCTCGTCCACGCGCTGCTGGAGGCAGGAGTTGGTGGCCGAGAGGAGTCGGACATCCACGGACACCGGTTGGTTGCTCCCCAGCCGCTCCACCATGCTGGTCTGAAGCACGCGCAGCAGCTTGGGCTGGCTGTGGAGAGGAATGTTGCCGATTTCGTCCAACAACAGGGTCCCGCCATCCGCCGACTCCAGCTTTCCCGGCTTACCCTGGGTGGCGCCGGAGAAGGCACCCCGCGCATAACCGAACACCTCCGCTTCTACCAGCGTGTCGGGAAGCGCGCCACAGTCGAGCGGGACGAACGGACCCTTGCGGCGCGCACTCACTGCGTGGATGGCCCGCGCCACCAGCTCCTTGCCGGTACCGCTCTCGCCGAGGATCAGCACCGGCACATCGAAGGGCGCCACCCGCTTGATCTGGTCCCGCAAGGCTTGCATCGGCGCGCTGGCACCGACCAGGTCGCGCAAGGACACGGGCCGGAGTGATCCTCCTGACAATTCTTCCATTTCCGTGCTGAGGTGTTGCAGCCGCAGACAGTTGCGGATGGCGATGGCCAGACGGGACAGGGCCAACGGTTTGGTGAGATAGTCGAACGCGCCGGCCATGACGGCGGCTTCGGCGTCTTGGCGCGTCCCATAGCCGGACAGGACGATTACACGATAGTCGCCCAGCTCCGGCAGGAGCTGCTCCTTGAGCAAGTCGAGGCCGTTCGCGTCTGGCAGGCGAATGTCGAGCAGCAGCAGGTCGGGAGAATACCGGCGAATCGCGTCCAGCGCGGCAGCAGCGCTGCCGGCGACAATCGGCTTGTAGCCTTCCTGCCGGAGAAATTGCTCCAGCAAGTGCTGGATCTGCAGATCGTCGTCGACGATGAGAATGCGTTCGTCAGCCATCGCGTCCGCGCCTCACGGCGACAGGCTGTGGGCCTCTCCCCACAGAGCCCGTGCGCCGTGATCTTTACCAGAACCTTGCCGAAACGGCGAGGCCGACCCAGCCGGCAAATGGCCAGCGTTCGTTATCGGTCCCTCTGGCGATCGTGCTTCTCCTTGGCGATGTGACGACTGGACCGGTCGAGGTCTCGTTGTAACTTACGGCGCTCGGCCGGGTCGAGTTTGCCATCGGCTTTCATGGCCGCCTCTTCGCGACGGATACGGGCCTGTTCATTTTCCAGCCTCGCCGTCTCTTTCGGCGTCAACTGGCCGCTTTGAATGCCCTGCTGGATACGCTGTTGCTGCCGCTGCTCCCGTTGGTCGATGCCCGGCGATTGCGTCTGCGCCCATACCGGCAGGGCCAGAGACGTTAACAGCAGCGTAAGCACGAAGGGATGTCGGTCCATGAGGCACTCCTTTCTGTGAGGAAGATAACCGCCAACCATAGCCGTTGAACTACGCTACCGTGCTTGCTCATTCTGATCAAGCAGAACGTCCGTTCCGTCCAGTGGCATATGACTGGTGACACGCGTCCCCGCTTCCCGTTATACTGCCGCCATCCCCCGCACCGCGAATCGAGGACTGGTATGCTGAAGCAGGATCTGGCGCGCGCCTGTGTCTCGACAAAGCCGCGAGCCAGATCCTGCTTCAGCATACCAGTCC
>JBJTAZ010000187.1:0-5268 GCA_046091085.1 Nitrospiraceae bacterium | reverse complement strand
TTGAGATCGTGCGCCGCCTTAACCAGCCTCGGGCTGGCCAGCAGCTCGGCCAGCGGGGCAAACAACCGGACGGCGAAGACCGTCTCGCTCCCGACGCTCATGGCCAGCCCTTGCAGGCCGGCCGTGACGCCGCTTCCTTCTGTGACGCAGTGGAACGCGACGACATCCCGCTTGGCTGCCTCGCGGGCAAAACGCTTGGCCGCCGCTTCGTCCTGAAGCAGCAACACCTCGGCCTGTGGCTCATGGTTCGTATCAGCCGGCTGAATGGCCTTGAGCAACGTCGGAAATTCCATCTCCCGAAAGAAGGCCACGAGCCCTTCGGTCGGCGGAGGCTTGACTGTGAACCGCTCCGGATGGAAGTCTACCGGACAATCCGTTTGGATCGTCGCCAGCCGCTTGCTCATGCGGGCGTTCTCCGCCTGTTCGGTGAGGAGCGATTTGGTTTTTGCCGCCGTCACCTCGTCGAGATGGGCCAGGAGATTCTCAATCGTTCCGAACTGGGCGATCAGTTTCATCGCCGTCTTTTCGCCGATGCCCTTCACGCCGGGAATGTTATCGGCCGTATCCCCCATCAACCCCATGACTTCGACCACGCGGGCCGGCTCCACACCAAAGCGCTCGAGACATTCCGCCTCGCCAAACCACTTGTCCTTGACCGGATCGTAGATGCGCGTCGCCGGCGTCAGGAGCTGGAACATGTCCTTGTCGCCGGTCACGATCACGACTTCGTAACCCGCTGCCTCGGCCGTGCGGGCCAAGGTGCCGAACAGGTCGTCGGCCTCATAGCCGGCGGCGCGAATGGCGGGAAGCCCGAACGTTTCGACGAGCCGGTGGATATAGGGAATTTGATCCCGCATGCCTTGCTGCATCTCCGGCCGGTGGGCTTTGTACTCTTTGAATTCCTCATGCCTCTGGGTCGGGCCCTTCTCGTCGAAGACGACCGCGAGGCCGTCCGGCCTGCGGTCGCGCAGGATCTTCATAAGCATGGTCGTGAAGCCGTAGACGGCGTTGGTCTGCAAGCCTTTGGAATTGGAGAGTGCGGGCAGTCCGAAGTAGGCGCGATAAATATAGGCGCTGCCGTCTATGAGATAGAGAATCGGCATGACCGGAGTCTGCATGACACGGGCGGTTAGGGGTCTTCGGCGACGGTCAACGGCGGCTTGTCGAACTTAGCCCGCACCAGATTGATCGTCTCGAGCACCGCGGGCCGTCCGATGAGTTTGCGCTCCAGTCGGCGCTTGCCGGGAAAGTCCATGAGCGAGACGCCGATCAACATGGTCAGGATGCCCTGGCCGGGCAGAAAAAGCATGGCAAACCCGGCCAGCAGGAATACGACACCGATGACGTTTTTAACGATGAGGCCGGTCCAGCGCATGATCGGGTGATGATCCTCCATCCAGGTGCGTGGGTGCCGCTCGTCAAAGTACTGGGCGGGCAGCCGAACCAGAATGAAGGGAATCGCGATCAGACTGCCGACGAAGCCTGCGATCGACAGGACGAACAGGCTGAGCAACACGTCTTTGCTGAGAAGGGCCTCCATGTGGCCGCATCCTAGCACGTGGCTGTACCTGCCGCAAAGGCGCCGAAGACGGGCCGGGCCATTCGATCGTCGCCGTCACAGCTTTCGTACTTTGGTCTTGGACGAAACCTGTGGTCGGGCTATAATCTTGCGGCCACTCGGGTGAGGAGACCGTTCTCGTGAATCACTCTACGCCTGGCCCTGCTGCGCTCCTTCGCCTGGCTGCTTTGCTGGCCATGGCGTTGTGCCTCGCCCCCTCGTACCTCTCCCCGGCCGTCGCGGCCGACCCGGCCCCACTGCCTTCGACGGGCGACCAGGGCCTCCAGGTCGAGGTCACCAAAAAAGGGCTGGGCAAAGACGTGACCATCAGGAAGGGCGGCAGAGAATGGTATATGCTGATCGAGGTCACGCCTGAGAATACGGTCGTGGTCCGCCAGGAGAAGGATGGGGACAAGTATCTGCTGGACGAGAGCGAAACCCACGATCGGAGCCTGACCAAAGAGGAAGTGGACAGCGCCATCACGGACTACGTCAACAGCGTCAAAGCCCAGGTGAAGAAGAGGCCGTAGATGCATATCCTGCTTCACGCCTCATCATCCGGGCCTCGCCCGCCAAGCATCTGGGAGCGCTTGTGACACCTAAACCCCGATTCGTGCTCTTCGCCCACAATGCCACCTACGACAAGCTACACCAAGTGGCGACATTGGGCCTCACCGCCGCCGCCATGGGTAAGGACGTGACCGTGGTCCTGCTGTTCTGGACGATCAAGAAACTGGCCTTGGGGCAGATCGACTTAGTGGACTTTCCCTCGGAGTACGGAGATCAGGGAGAAGAAGTAGCCCGCCTGCTACGGGCTAAGAATGTCCCGACGATTTCCGAGATGTTCAAGGAGGCCAAGCTGGTGGGACAGTTCCGCCTCGTCGCGTGCAGCGCCGGACTGGAATACATGGGCGTGGATCAGGAGACCGTGGCGAAGAACGTGGACGAAGTGATGGGCCTACCGGCGATTCTCTCGCTGACGGCCGGAGCGGAAACAACGCTCTTCATCTAAACACATCGCACGTATCTCATCGTTCGTTTCTCGCAAATAGTCCCGCAACCCAAACATCGCTTCACGCCTAACGGCTTTTTGTCACACCCCTCCGCCCGCAGTAGGCAACAAGTTTGCACTTGCTGCACCAAGGCGAGACCGGCTGGCAGATGTTTTGACCGAACGGCACCAACAGATCGTTGAACGTAATCCAGTAGGAAGGCGGCAGTTTGCGTCGCAAGGCCTGCTCCGTCTCTTCCGGCGTGTTCGTCTTGACGTATCCCCACCGATTACTGATCCGATGCACATGGATATCCACGCAGATGCCCGGCTTGTGATAGCCGACCGTCACCACCAGATTGGCCGTCTTCCGCCCGACTCCTTTCAACGTCAAGAGTTCGTCGATCTCGTCCGGGACCAGGCCCCCGTAGACATCCAGCAGCCGACGGCAGATTTCACGGATTTGTTTGGCTTTGGTTCGATAGAACCCGACTGGATAGATGGCCGTTTCGATGCGACGGAGCGGGAGTCCCACCATGGCCGCCGGATCGGACGCGAGCGCGAACAGCCGTTGCGAGGCTTCAGCGGTGGTGCGGTCTTTCGTTCTGAGACTCAACACACAGGCGATGAGTATTTGGAAGGGATCGTGCGACGCTTGGGCCACCACGCCCACGACCGGCTCTTGCCACTGCCGCACCTCGCGCCTCAGAAGACGGATGGCCGCGTGGATCTCCGTCGCAAGCATAGTGATGTTCGCCTAAGCACTCAGAGGTCTAGGCAGGAGTGAATCAGGAAGGGTGAAACGAAAACCGCTTACTCGGCCCGGTGCTTGGCAAGCCACTTCTGCCGGCGCCGCTGCGCTTCACGCAGCTTGGCTTTCTTCCTCACGCTCGGCTTTTCGTAAAACCGACGGCGCTTTAACTCGCGGAACAGCCCTTCGCCGGCCAGTTTCTTCTTCGCAACTTTGAGTGCTTTTTCGACGTTGTTGTTGAAAACTTTGATTTCCATCGCTGCCCTAACTCTCGCTTAAAACATTTCGCTCCGAGCCGGAAGGCTGGAACACGACAACTATAATCCCCCCCAAACAGATCCCGCACTGTATCATAGACGCTGGATATCTACAAGCCTCTCTTTTAGCTTCTGAAGTTTGCCTTGCGAATCGACCGCAAGAGTTTGTTTTTTCAGTGATTTTAAGTTTTCCTCAGCGTTCAAAACAGCCCCTCCGGCAGAAGCCAGAGCCATCATCAGCGCAACCTTGAGGTCCACTCCGACCGAGGGCCTGACTCGCACCGTCAGCGAGTGCAGCAGAGCGGCAGCCTCGCAGGCCAGCTCCACGGTTTCCAACGATACCTGGGTTGCACCGTGAAGACCGCTTGCGACTGCGGCTTCTCTTGCCTGATCCGTTTTCGGCAACTGAGTCGCTCGCAAAAACTGCCCATACGCTTCCGCATCGGCCTGGATCAGCCCTTCCAGTCTCCGGCGCAATTCAATCAAGCGCTGCTCCGTGGCTTGCAGGTTGTCTACTTCCGGCTCATCTGCTGATCGGCCAGACTCTCGTGGGTTTGCGGGAGGCCCGATTCGACAAGCCATGATCCCCAAGGAGCAAGCCAAGGCTCCGGCCAACGACGCGACGCTTCCACCGGCTGGCGTCGGACTGCCGACCGATACCGCATCTAAGAATGGACGGAGCCCACCGACGACCTCGGCCAGCGTCTCTGGCACCGGGCGCTGCATCTGAGCCCTTCGCGTTAGTTCCGATTCCAGCTTCGTCTCCAACACTTGGTTGTGATGGAACTCCTCCAGCTTGAGCGCCCACGCTGCCGCTCGTAGTAACGCTCGTTGCGGCACCAGCCCAATCACCTCGCTGCCGACAATCTGGACGTGGCGCCGAGCCGCCTCTGTCCGCACAGCCTCGAACGCCACATGGATGGGGGTTTCTTCATGATTGGTCAGGTTCATGGAGACTTGCACACGCCCGCGGCTGGGAAGAGCGACTCCAATCGCCTTCACATGCGGCAGTCCCCCGCTAGACTGGCGTACCGTTTCGGCAATGGCCTTAGCCACTGCAATATCCGTGGACTGCAAGTTGACGTTATAGGCGATCAGCATCGGCCTGGCCCCGACGACGGTGGCTCCGGCTGTCGGGTGCAGTCTCGGCGGACCGAAATCCGGAGCCCATGCAGGGTCCCTCATCCGTACCGCGAGTCCGTCCAGCCCACCGCGCCTGATGTGTGCCAGCGTGCTCCGCTCAGGCCTTTTTGCGGCCTGCTCGTACAAGAACACTGGGATCCCCAGCTCTGCTCCGATCCGTGCGCCAACGTGACGCGCTAGTTCGACGCAATCCTTCATCGTGACGCCACGAAGCGGAACAAAGGGCAGCACATCCGTCGCGCCTATGCGCGGGTGTACACCCTGATGCTGCCGAAGATCGATCCGCTCGACAGCGACGCGCGCCATGGCGACCGCAGCCTCGGCCACGGCATCCGGAGCGCCGGCGAAGGTCAATACCGCCCGGTGATGATCCCAGTCCCGTTGTTGGTCGAGCAACACCACCTGCGGCACGGCGGTCACCGCGGCGGCAAGGGCCTGCAGGGTTTCCTCGTTCCGTCCTTCACTGAAATTCGGCACGCACTCGACAAGTCGATCCATCACGCTCACACACCCTCCCGCTGCATTCGACACTCCGTCCCTACCATTCGTAACGCGACAAGTTTCGGAG
>JBJTAZ010000186.1:0-2542 GCA_046091085.1 Nitrospiraceae bacterium | reverse complement strand
GTTCGACCTCGGCCCCGGCACGAAACTGACGCTGGGCAGGTCCCTCCTGTTTGCGGGGAACGGGGGCGTCCTCGTCGTGGATGGGACCGTCGTCAAGAGCAGCCCTAACAGCATTGTATCCACGACCAGCAACGCCCCTCTCGTTTCACTGAATGGCGGCACGCACAGCCTGGCCAATGTGGCCAACCCCGACGGGGTGACGATCGGTGCCCTCAAAGGCAACGCGACCGCCACGGAAGTGGCCGACGGGGTCACACTGACGCTGGGGACCGAGCGTCCCCTGCAAGGGGCCGGCGCCACCCTGACCAGCCCGCTCGTTCGGCTGGACGGCGCCACCCTGAATACTCAGCAGATCCTCAAGATGGACACGGCCCTGCTCGAAGCCAGCGAACCCCTCCTGAGCATTCTGGGCGGCGGCACCGTCACGACCGGAACCGATGCCATCGCGCTGGCATCCAAAGCCAAACTGGCCACGTCAAGCAACGTCGTCAACCTGAACTCCGGCGCGATGACCGTGAACAGCAGCTCGCTGCTGGCCCTCAACGGAGGCAGCCTCTTGTCGGTCAACGCCGATCTGTTCAACCTGCAAGGCGGAAGCAAGATCACGATCAGCAACGGGTTCCTGATCAACGTATCCGGCGGGTCCGTCCTTGTCGTGGACCGGGCCCTGGCCAATTTCAACAGCAGTCTGACCAACGGGATCGTCGTGCAGAACGCCAACGCGCCGCACTTTATCAGCGGCACGTATCCCTTCATTCGCGTGCTGTTGGTCAACGGAGCGGCGGCGGGACAGCTGACGCTCTCAGGCACGTTGGCCAGGAACGGGTCGGCCGCCAACTTTTCATTCCCGAACGGCGGCAGCCTGATCCGGCTGGACGGACCGAACGCGAGGATTGTCTTGAAAGGGAACTGAGGACAGGCGCCTCTCGAAAAAGCCCCGCCTTAGTAAGACCAGGAAAGACTGCCGGTTCCAACCTTTCGATTGTAGTTGCAACGTACGGGCAAGTTCGCCTGACTCCAGGTGCCCTGGAAATCGGTTACGAGCGTAACGTCGTTGGGCAAGGGATACTCGAAGCGGACCACGTGGTTCTGCTCGACGACTTTCTGCACCACCGTATAGGGCGCATCCTGCGGGAACAGGGAGTTCGGGATCGGATAGGTCCGTTTGTAGATGTCGTAGTCATACTTGAAGCGGATCGCCTGCCAGGGCAGCGTATATTGAAAGCCGGCCAAAGCCCGGTTCCCCCGATAGCTCCAGTTCGGACCGACCGAGTTTTCCGCGTCGTACTGATAGCCGATTCGGAAATAATGCTTGTCGCCGGCAAACCGCATGACATGGGTGATGCCCGCCATCTAGTTTTGCCCATCGCGAATATCCTCCGGAAGAGGCAAGAAGGACGTGGTAAAGTCCTTCTGCTGGAAACGACCCTGCAGAGTCGTCAGGTGCGTCTGGTTTTCCACCAGCGTCGCATAGACATTCGCCGAGTTGCGCGAGAGAAAATGGGAATCACGCAGACTCGTGTCGTCGTAGGTGTACTGCATCCCGATCTGAAACGGCATCGCCGCGACCTGCCCCCGGTAGGAACCTCCGAGTCCCACGAACTGGTTCTGGACGTTGTAAAACGCCACCTTGTTGTTGATGGTCTGAAAGTAAGAATAGCTCAAGGTGGACTCCCAGCCGCCGCTGCGGAACCAGGCATAGTCCAATCGCACCGAGGCCAGCTCGCCCGGCGTGTTGGTGCGCCTCTTTCGGAGGTCTTCGGCGATGGAATCGGAGCTCGGCAAGGGATTGATCGCTACGTTGGTGTCGTAGAAGGCCCCGATCCTCACCTCCCCCCTCAGCCGTCGCTCCCCGGCTTCACGCGAGGCGATGACCGTGTCGCGTAGCCGGTCGGCCGGACCGGTCAAGGGCGACACGGTCCGCATGCGAGTCGCCTCTTCCAACTCCCCGGCGGCCTGCTCGGGAAGGCCCAGAATCGCCAGCGTCAGACCCGCATAGAATTTCGTGAGCTGTCTGATATTGGGGTCCGTGACAGCCCCGGTTTGAAAGGCCCTCAAGGCGCCTTGGTAATCCTTGTGCCGGTACCGCATGAACCCGACATAGTAGCCAAGGTTTTCCGTCTGCGGTTGCCCGGCAAAGACCTTTGTCAACAGCGGCTCAGCTTGGTCGTACCGCTCCAACGCAAAGTAGGCCACACCGAGGTGATAGGCGACGGCCAGGTCTTCCGGAGCTTTGGCGAGGGCCTTCTCCAGCGCCGCAGCCGCCTCCGTGAACTTTTTCTGCGCCATCAGCACCAGCCCCAGGTAGTACTGCGCCTCCAGATTGTCCGGGTCCATCTCGATCGCTTCGCGGAGGGCCTTGAGCGCTTGGTCGTATTGCTTGTCCTCATAGGCCAGCACCGCCTGGGCCACGAAGACGTCGGCTTCCTTGCCTTGCGCCAACACGAGTTCGACGTTGCAGGGGGCGACTAGTAGAAGCAGAATTCCGACAGGCAGTCGAGGGGAAACCCGGTCTGGCCGCAATGTGTCCGCAGTCATCTGA
>JBJTAZ010000185.1:0-6032 GCA_046091085.1 Nitrospiraceae bacterium | reverse complement strand
ACGTTTCTAAAACCGACCCTGTTGGCGAAGATCAACGAGGCGGCGGGGACGGAATTGGTGACGGAGATCGTCCTGCGAGTGGCAGACCTCGGCATGGCGGCGGCCCAGCAGAAAGGAAATCTGAGCGATGACGAAGGCCCGCCGCCTGAACCCACGGCTGAGGCTATGGCGGCGGCGGCAGCCCATACGGCATCCATCGAGGATCCGGAGCTGCGGACGCATCTGACGAAGGTGATGGCCGTGGCCATCGCCCGCCGAGATCGGGCAGGGGAGGGGGCGACCGGTTCCGCTACTGAGGCTCCGGACCGGCAGGCGCCTTCGTGATGGATCCCTTGAACAGGACCCGCGAATAGGCGGCGGTGGCCGCCGTATCCTTCCCCGTGAGACTCGGCCCGATCCGACCCTCCTCTTCGTCCCCTTCCAGCCGATAGAGCCCGCGCACGGCGTTTTCGAAGGCCTCGTGCAGCGCCCGGTCTTCCCCCGCCAGGTATTTGTGCAGGATCTCCGGTTCGGCCCAGGAGTCGTGCGTGAAGATGTACATGGTGATGCGCCGGTATCGGCCGGCCGGATCGTCGGGCGTAGTGGGCCGGACTTTCATTTTCCCGAAGTCGTGCGTCTCGCGCCCGACTTTCCGGAACCGCTCGATCAGGGTTTCGATCTCCGGATCGCTGGTCCAACCCGGCACGTGGATCGCCACCGCCGTCTCCTCCTGCGACCCGATACTGTAGGGCGGGATGGACCGGTCTGGTCGGCTCAGGAACATGCCGCCCCAGATCAGGGCAAAGGCGGTGAACAAGACGCCCAGGGCGAGCTTGACGAGCACGTCGAGTTTCTTCTTGGGCGGCGGTTGGACCGCCGCCGAGCCTTGCTCCTCGCGCGGCGGCGTAGATTGGGATGGCTGGTCTCGCATGGGGGACAAGGGTTCAAGGGTTCGAGAGAAACGGCGGGCTAGCCTCCGTCGTCGTCCGCTGCGTCGCCGTTTTCGACGTCGGCGGATCCCTCGGCCAGTCTGGCTACGCCTACGACCCGGTCGTCCGGCGCGTCCAGATCCAGGATGCGGACGCCTTGGGTGTTCCGCCCGATCTCGCGGATGTCGTCCACCTTACAGCGCAGGATTTTCCCCTGCGAGGCGATGAGCATGATCTCGTCGTTGTCGCGCACCTGGAGGAAGCCGACGGCGAGGCCGTTCTTCTCCGTCGTCTTGATGCTGATAATACCCTTACCGGCCCGCCCCTGAATCCGGTACTCGCTGACCGGCGTCCGCTTGCCGTAGCCGCCCTCAGTGACGGTCAGGATGGCGGTGGTGGAGTCCGGGGTGATGGTTTCCATCCCGATCACCTCGTTGCCCTCCTCCAGCGTGATGCCGCGCACGCCGTGGGCGGTGCGGCCCATGGACCTGGCTTCCTCTTCCTTGAAGCGGATGACGATGCCTTGCTTCGTGCCGAGCAGGATTTCTCGCTGCCCGTCCGTGATCTCGACGGCGATCAGCTTGTCGCCCTCGTCCAGGGTGAGCGCGATGATCCCGCCGGCGCGCGGATTGCCGTAGGCGGAGAGCTCCGTCTTCTTGATGACGCCCTGCTTCGTGGCCATGACCACGTACCGGTCGTCGCGGAACTCCTTCACCGGCAGCGTGGCCGTGACTTTCTCCTCGCCGGCCAGGGCCAGCAGGTTCACCATGGCCTTGCCCTTGGCGGCGCGGCCGGCCTCCGGAATCTCGTGCACCTTGAGCCAGTAGACCTTGCCCGCGTCGGTGAAGAACAGCAGGTAGTCGTGGGTCGAGGCGGTGAAGAGGGTCGCGACGAAGTCCTCGTCGCGGATGCCCATGCCGATCTTGCCCTTGCCGCCGCGTCGTTGCGCCCGGTAGAGGGAGACGGGGTTGCGCTTGATATAGCCGGAGTGGGAGATCGTGACGACCACCTCTTCCTGAGCGATCAGGTCCTCGATGTTGATCTCCGCCTCTTCCTTGACGATCTGGGTCCGCCGTTCGTCCTTGTAGGCGTCCTTGATCGCCAGCAGCTCGTCCTTGATGATCTTCTTGACCAGGGCCTGGCTGGCCAGCACGGATTTGAGGTACTCGATCCGCTTCAGCAGCTCCTGATATTCCTCGATCAACTTGTTGCGCTCGAGCTGAGTCAGGCGCTGGAGCTTCATGTCCAGGATCGCGGTGGCCTGGAGCTCCGTCAGCCGGAACTGCCGCATCAGGCCGGCCCGCGCCACCTCCGGAGACTGGGATTTCCGGATCAACTGGATGACCGCGTCCAGGTTGTCGATGGCGATCTTGAGCCCTTCCAGGATATGGGCCCGCTCCTCGGCCTTGCGCAGCTCGTAGGCCGTGCGGCGGATGACGACCTCGCGCCGGTGCTCGATGAAGGCTTCCAGGATCTGCTTGAGGTTCAGCACCTCCGGCCGGTTGTGGACCAGCGCCAGCATGATCACGCCGAACGTGGTCTGAAGCTGCGTGTGCTTGTAGAGGTTGTTGAGGACGACCAGCGGAATGTCGCCCTTCTTGACCTCGATGACGACGCGTACGCCGTCCCGATCGGACTCGTCGCGCAAATCCGAGATGCCCTCGATCTTCTTGTCCTGGATCAGCTCCGCGATCTTCTCGATCAGCCGGGCCTTGTTCACCTGGTAGGGAATTTCAGTGACGATGAGCCGGTCCCGGTCGGTCCGCTCGTCGGTCTCGACGTTCACCTTGGCGCGCAGCGTGAGCAAGCCCCGGCCGGTCGTATAGGCGTCCTTGATGCCCTGGGTGCCGTAGATGAAGCCGGCGGTCGGGAAGTCCGGCCCGGGGATGGCCTTCATGAGCTGCGGGATCGTGATCTCTGGGTTGTCCAGCAGCAGGACCAATCCAGCCACCACCTCGCCGATGTTGTGCGTGGGAATGTTGGTCGCATAGCCCACCGCGATGCCGCCCGCCCCGTTGATGAGCAGGTTCGGCACCTTGGCGGGGAGAACCAGCGGCTCGGTGCGCGACTCGTCGTAGTTCGGGCCGAAGTCGACTGTTTCCTTCTCGATGTCGGCCAGTATCTCCTCGGCCAGCTTGGTGTGCCGCGCCTCGGTGTACCGCATGGCGGCCGGTGGATCGCCGTCCACCGATCCATAGTTGCCGTGGCCGTCCACCAGGGGATAGCGCATGTTGAAATCCTGCGCCATCCGAACCTGCGCGTCGTAGATCGCCGAGTCGCCATGGGGGTGGTAGTTACCCATGATCTCGCCGACGATCTTGGCCGACTTGCGGTAGGCCCGGTTGTGGACCAGGCCCATCTCGTTCATGCCGTACAGAATCCGCCGATGCACCGGCTTCATGCCGTCCCGCACGTCCGGCAGGGCGCGTCCGACGATCACGCTCATCGCGTAGTCGAGGTAGGACGAGCGCATCTCGTCTTCGATGGCGATCTGGGTCAAACGTTCGTCAACGGGCATGGAATCTCCCTTGGGACGCTGAAAAGCGCCTCCCTCTGCGTTCTCGGTCGTCCGTCCCCCTCAACGTACCCATCCAAGAGTACGTATCGGGGTCCGAATTTCCCTGCGGCCTTGATGGCAGGACGCTCAAACGTGTCCTGCAAAAATCAACCGACAAGGCTAGTGCTACACATCCAACCGCCGCACTTCCAGCGCATGTTCTTGGATGAAGTCGCGGCGCGGCGCCACTTCGTCACCCATGAGGATCGAGAAAATATCGTCCACTCCGGCGATGTCCTCCAGCTTGACTTGCATCAGGCTCCGGGTCTCCGGGTTCATGGTCGTTTCCCAGAGCTGGGTCGGGTTCATCTCGCCCAGGCCTTTGTACCGCTGCAGCCCGAGTCCATGCTTCCCGATCTCCAGAATCTCGCGGACCAGCTCGGCCGGGCCGAGCAATTCTTTCTGGATGTCCTTGGCTTTGAGTTTGTAGGGCGCCCGGCCCAGCCCGATCGCGGAGGGGGCCAGCGTCTGCAACTCTCGAAAGTCGGCCGAACCGACCAGTTCGTGGGTGATGTCCAGTTGATGGGCCATGCCATTCGTTTGGACTTTGCAGACGACTTTGTTGGACTGGTGCTCTTCGTCTTCGACGATGTCCAGCTCGATCGTGGCCTTGGGATAGGCGGTGGTCAGCGTCTTCTTGGCGTTGGCCACGAGCTTCTTGAGCGCCGTGGCGTTCTTGAGCAGGTCCCGATCCAGGCCCGGCTCGTCCACGAAAGCCCGCAGGATGCCCCCCTCCCGCTGCTTCTTGCTGTACCGGGCGATGAGCGCTTCGAACGCGATGAGCTTTTTCAAAATCGGGAGCAGCCGCCGGCCGGTCGCGTAGGCCTGGCCGCTCTCCACGTAGACTTCCACGTCCTCGACCGCCAGATCCGACAGGTATTCGTTGAGCGCGTTCTCGTCCTTCAGGTACCGCTCGGTCTTGCCCTTCTTCACTTTGAAGAGCGGGGGCTGGGCGATGTAGATGTAGCCGCGCTCGATGAGCGCCTGCATCTGGCGGAAGAAGAAGGTCAGGAGCAGGGTGCGGATGTGGCTGCCGTCCACGTCCGCGTCGGTCATCAGGATGATCTTGTGGTACCGGGCGCGGCTGACGTCGAAGGCCTCCTTGTCGTCCTTGCTCTTCTCGCCCTCGGTCTCCTCGCGCTTGCGCCCGATGCCGGTGCCCAGCGCCATGATCAGGGTCCGGATTTCGTCGCTCGAGAGCATCTTGTCGAACCGTGCCTTCTCCACGTTCAGGATCTTGCCCTTGAGCGGGAGAATGGCCTGGAACTTCCGGTCGCGCCCCTGCTTGGCCGAGCCGCCGGCCGAATCGCCCTCCACGATGAAGAGCTCGCTGTGGGCCGGGTCTTTCTCGGAACAATCGGCCAGCTTGCCGGGGAGCGAGCCTCCGTCCAGCGCGCTCTTGCGGCGGATCAGCTCCTTCGCCTTGCGCGCCGCCTCACGGGCCCGGGCCGCATCCACGGCCTTGCCGATGATCTTGCGGGCGATCGGCGGATTTTGCTCGAAGTAGTCGCCGAGCGCCTCGTTGACCGCCGCCTCGACGATGCCCTTGACCTCGCTGTTGCCCAGCTTGGCCTTGGTCTGCCCTTCGAACTGCGGGTTCCGCAGCTTGACGCTGACGACGGCGGTAAGGCCTTCGCGCACGTCGTCGCCCGTGAGCGACTCCGTTTCCTTCTTGAGCAGGTCGTTGGCGTTCGCATAGTTGTTGATGGTCCGGGTGAGGGCCGCTTTGAAGCCCACCAGGTGCGTGCCGCCCTCCTTCGTATTGATGTTATTGGCGAAGGAGAAGAGATTCTCGGCGTAGCTGTCGTTGTACTGAAGCGCCACCTCCATGACCATGTCGCTCTTTTCGACTTCGACGAAGATGGTCTTGTGCAGCGGCGTCTTGGCTTCGTTGAGGTGTTCGACGAAGGAGACGATGCCGCCCTTGTAGCGGAACGTCTGCTCTTTTTCCTTGCGCTCGTCCTTGAGCGTGATGGCCAAGCCCTTGTTCAGGAAGGCCAACTCGCGGAGGCGCTGGGCCAGGACGTCGAAGCTGAATTCCAGGGTTTCGAAAATCTGGTTGTCCGGCTTGAACGTGACCATCGTGCCGCGCTTCTTGTTCTTGCCGGTAACCTTGAGCGGCGCGGTGGGCTTGCCCCGTTCGTAACGCTGTTCGAAGGTCTGGCCATCCTGCCAGATTTCCAGCTCGAGCCATTCGGACAGGGCGTTCACTACCGAGATGCCCACGCCGTGCAACCCGCCGGAGACCGTGTAGGCTCCCTGCTCGAACTTACCGCCCGCATGCAGCACGGTCAGCGCGACTTCCGCGGCGGACTTCTTCTGGGTCGGGTGCATGCCGGTCGGGATGCCGCGCCCGTTGTCCACGACCGTCACGCTCCCGTCGATGTGGATCATGACCTCGATCGTTTCGCCGAAGCCCGCCATGTGCTCGTCCACGCTGTTGTCCACCACTTCGTAGACGAGGTGGTGCAACCCGTCCACGCCGGTGCTGCCGATGTACATGGCCGGCAGCTTGCGGACCGCGTCCATGCCTTCCAGCAACTTGATCTGCACGGCGCTGTAACTTG
>JBJTAZ010000184.1:0-2880 GCA_046091085.1 Nitrospiraceae bacterium | reverse complement strand
GACTTTCTTGTCCTGATCTTTTTCCTTGGGAATCACCTGCTGATAGTTCGGGTAGTTGCCCTCCATCAGGCGCGAGGTCAGAAGCAGGCCGCTCTTGCGGAAGATCATGAGGTTCTTGGTGAAGCCGATCAGCGGCTCGCCGTCGCCCTCTTCCAGCAGACGCCGCATTTCATGCGCCGCCTTCTTCGGGATGATGGCCTTGATCTCTTTCGAACCCTCCTTGGCCGCATCCTTGCCGCCGGCCGCCGCCGTGTCCTGCTCGGCCATTGCCAGCCGGTGGCCGTCCGTGCCGACCAGGCGGAGCGTTGTCGTCTTCTCCGAGGTGATGAGCGTGACCAGAAGCCCGGTCAAAATGTAGCGGGCGTCGTTGTCGCCCACCGCGAAGAGGGTCTTGCGGATCAACTCGAGGAGGCCGGCGCCGGCCACAGGCGTGAGCCCTTCGCGTTCGATCGAAGGGAGGGCCGGGTACTCGCCGCTGGGCAGACCGACGACCTTGAACTGGCTCTGGCCAGAGCGGATTGTCGCCCAGTTATTTTCCCCGACGCTCAGCTCGATCTCGCTGTCGGGCAACTCCTTGAGGATTTCGAAGAGCTTGCGGGCCGAGAGGGTAATCGCGCCCGGCTCCTGCACGGTGGCCTTGTAGAGAGCCCGCATGCCGATTTCCAGGTCCGTGGCGATGACGTCCACGCCCTCCGCCTTGGCCTCCAGCAGGATGTTGGAGAGTTGCGGCATGGTGTTGCGCTTCTCCACCACGCCCTGGACCCTCTGCAGGGCCATCAGCATTTCGTCGCGCGCGATTCGTAGCTTCATCGGGTGGTCTCCCGTGTTCGGTCCCGTTCGCCTCGTCTAGCCTTTCGACATTTGTTCCTTCAAACTCTCCAGCGTCGCCCGTAACGTGCCGTCCGCTTCCTTGGCCTTGGCGATCTGTTTGCACGCATGGATGATCGTGGTGTGATCCTTGCCCCCGAAGTGTCGGCCGATCTCCGGGAACGAGGCATCCGTCATCTCGCGGGAGAGGTACATGGCGATCTGCCGCGGATGGACCAGCGTCTTGCTCCGGCGCCGACTCTTGAGCTCGGCGATCTTGACATGGAAGCGGTTCGCCACGGCCTCCTCGATATCGTCCATGGCGATGATCTTCTTCTTCTCGCCGATGATGTCGCGCAGGACCGTCTTGGCCATCTCCATCGTGATGGCTTGGCCGGTCAGGGAGCAGTAGGCCCCTAGACGGACGAGGGAGCCCTCCAGTTCCCGGATGTTGCTTTTCATGTTCGCGGCCAGGAACTGCACCACGTCCTCGGGGAGTCCGATACCCTCGTCGTCCGACTTCTTGCGCAGGATCGCGATGCGGGTTTCCACGTCCGGCGGCTGAAGATCCGCGATCAGGCCCCACTCGAAACGGGAGCGCAGCCGCTCCTCCATATCCGGCATTTCCTTCGGGAAGCGGTCGCTGGAGAGGACGATCTGCTTGCGCGCTTCGTAGAGTGCGTTGAACGTGTGGAAGAACTCCTCCTGGGTCCGTTCTTTCCCGGCGAGGAATTGCACATCGTCCACCAGCAGCATGTCGATGTTCCGGTACTTCTTGCGGAGGTCCATCATCTTGTCGTACCGGATCGAGTTGATGACTTCGTTCGTAAATTGCTCCGTCGTGACATAGGCGATTCTCGCGTCGCCCTGCTCGGCGACGTGATTCCCGATCGCATTCAGCAGATGGGTCTTGCCAAGCCCGACGCCTCCGTAGATGAAGAGCGGGTTATAGGCTTCAGCCGGCCGATCCGCCACGGCCATGCTGGCGGCATGGGCAAACTGGTTACTGGCTCCAACGACGAATGTCTTGAACGTGTACCTGGGATTGAGCGGGTTGGCCCGTCTGGCTCGTCCCGGCACCGAGGTCTTGCTTCCAGCCGTCGGTCCCGCTCCGCCAGCCGACTTGGCTTGTTTTCCCGTTGGGACGAATATCACGTCGGCCTTGACACCACCACGGGCGTCAGCAAGGGCCTCCGCCAGGAGTCCTGGGTGGGATTTGTCGACACGTTCCCCGAAAAACTTGTTCGGGACCTCAATCCTAATCCCGACGTCGTCAACTCCCAATAATCGCATCGGTGTAAACCAGGTGTCGAAGTCCATCTTCGAGACCCGAGACTCGATATACGCCAATGCCTTTTCCCACACAGGTTCAACCGACATAGATCGAAAAATCTCCGCTATTCACAGTGTTATTAACAGCTGTGGATATACTTTCTATTCTATTTCAATACCTTAAACACTATCTCTTGGTCTTCTTCCTACGATCTTTCTTCCTCGATCTCTCGCCGGTTACTCGCTTTTCTCTATCTGATTTCATCCATCTCTTCTACACAGGTTATATCCATACAGCACACGGCTCATGAGACGGATACCACGGTTCCAACCGTGGCGGGTTCTCCCAAATATCCATTCGAGATCAAGGCTTTTTCTCTTATCCCCTCCATCCACTCCCCCTACTCCGATTCCTACTCCTACGAATTTTCTTTCTGTACAGAGAGAATTAGGATTAAGAGTCCCTGTGAATTAGCATGCCACGACATTGTCCGCCTCGAAGATGAGACGCAGGAAATCGGCGTAAGAGATCAGTGGGAACGAAGGCGTGGCCCGACGAGCAGTGACATCGTCGGCTAAAGCGTATACATGCGAAGCCGGGACTTGGGCGAGACCTACTGCGTCCTGGATGAGCACAACCGATGTCTGATTCCCTGTTGATGGAGGGGGAAGCAGGGAGGCGGCTGATTGGGCGTCACCGATGATGTACAGAACGTTGCGCAACCAAACCTCCACTTAAAATACCAATGTTCGGTCGGCTGCTGCTACTAAGATTGAGACTTCGTCCAGTGGCGCTTCTCG
>JBJTAZ010000183.1:0-2934 GCA_046091085.1 Nitrospiraceae bacterium | reverse complement strand
AGGGTCTTACTGGAGTTCCATTGAATCGGCCGTTGAATGGAAGGATGTGTACGGGGGCATTCTGAAGTCCATCAGTTTTGGGTTGATCGTGAGCTGGGTCTGTTGTTACAAAGGCTACTACACGAAAATGAGTGCGGAGGGATTGGGCACTGCGACGACGGAGGCGGTGGTCCTGACCTCTGTCTTGATCCTGGTGTGGGATTATTTTCTGACATCAGTGCTGCTCTAGCAAGGAAGTCGTCAATGGTCAGCGGTCAGCGTGTTAGCAAGCAGCCCGAGCTGATTGCTGATGGCTGGGGTTAGGCATGATCAAGCTGGTCGGGGTTGAAAAGACGTTGGGTGGGCAGCCGGTTCTGCGGGGCGTGGATCTAGAGATCCCTCCTGGCAAACTCACGACGATCATCGGGCGGAGCGGCGAAGGGAAGAGCGTGCTGCTCAAGCACATGATCGGCCTGCTCAAGCCTGATCGGGGAGAAGTCTGGGTCGGCGACGTGGATATCTCCAAGTTGAAGGGCGCGGCGCTCAACGACGCGCGCAGGCGGTTCGCCATGCTGTTTCAGGGGGCGGCGCTATTTGATTCTTTGACCGTTTTTGACAATGTGGCATTCCCTTTGCGCGAGAAACTCGGACTGTCGGAATCTGACGTGAGGCGTCGCGGTGAGGAAAAGATCCAGCAGGTCGGGCGGGCCGGCATGGGGCATAAGTGTCCTGCGGAGTTAAGCGGGGGAATGAAGAAGCGTGCCGGGTGGGCCAGGGCGCTGGTGATGGAGCCGGAAATCCTCCTGATCGATGAGCCGACGACGGGGCTGGATCCGCTCATGGCCAAGACGATCCACGATCTCATCGTGGCAATGCACAAGACGTTCGGTTTTACGGCCGTGATGGTCAGCCACGAGATCCCCGAGATCTTTGCCATTTCCGATTGGGTGGCGATGCTGAAGGAGGGCAAGATTGCGGCCATGGCTCCTTCTGCGGATTTTCAGCGTACAACCGATCCAGGCATCATCGAGTTTATTTCCGTGGGCGGGACCGTGGCACTGGCTCCCGCTGTTCGCGAGGGATGATATGGAGAACACCAAACTAGAATTCGTCGTCGGAGTCTTCGTGCTGGCAGGCATCGCCTGCCTGGGCTATCTTTCGATCAAGCTCGGCAAGCTGGAAGTGATCGGAGGACATCTCTACGAAGTGGAAGCGGGCTTTACATCGGCGACGGGCCTTAAGCCAGGAGCCACGGTGGAGATTGCCGGGGTGGAAGTGGGGCGGATCAAATCGATCGCTCTCAAGGAAGACCAAGCCTTGGTGACCATGGCGATCCAGGATGGAGTGAAGCTCTATAGCGATACCTTCGCGTCGATCAAGACCCGTGGGATCATCGGCGAGAAGTTCATTACCCTTTCGCCTGGCGGCGGCGGCGATCCGCTTCATGCCGGGGGCAGGATCAGAGATACGGAAGCCGGCTTGGACCTGGAAGAGTTAGTCAGCCAGTACATCCATGGCAAAGTGAAGTAATGGACGTGGTGAGGAGGCAAAACGAAGAGGCATGGACATGATGCGTGGGAATGCAAACCAATTCGTAGGCGGTCCGCATAGGTCTGAAAGGCGATTGGTGTTGTGGTGGAGTGGCATGGGGATGGGGGTTGTGGCGTTCGTGCTCAGCTTCTTTGTCGGCGAGATGGCGGCCTGGGCCGGTGGCGCGGCGACTGAAGCGGTGAAGGGGACGATTAACGAAGTCATCCGTTTGCTGGAAGACAAGGACCTCAAGAAACCGGATCGGCGTGAGGAGCGCCGGAAGCTGCTCGAAAAAGCCATCGGCGATCGTTTCAGCTATGAAGAGATGGCCAAACGATCGTTGGCGGCTCAGTGGCCCAAGCTGAACGATGGCCAAAAGCAGGAGTTCGTGGGCCTGTTCCAATCGCTCCTCTCCCGCACCTATTCGGATAAGATCGAGAGCTATTCAGGAGAGCCGGTGCAGTACATCAATGAGCGGAATCAGGAGGGTTATGCCGAAGTCCGCACCAAAGTGATTTCCGGCAAAGCGGAGATTCCTTTGGATTATCGGCTGATGAGCAAGGCCGGCGATTGGCAGGTCTACGATGTGGTCGTGGATGGGATCAGCCTCGTCAACAATTACCGAGGGCAATTCACAAAAATCATCAGCTCGCCCGGCGGCTATCCGGAGTTGGTTGAAACCTTGCGCAAGAAATCGGAAAAGATTGCCGCGCCCTAGTGTCAGTGCTTTTTCCGGCCGGCTTCTAGCATGGATTTTGATGATCCGGCACAATTCAGGCGCCGTGGGGGGGCCTCAACGCAGATGTGCATGCTAGAACAGCAACTTGGCGTAGGTGGAATGTGTCGCAGGCGATTGTGCGCGACGGCGGCGGGCCGTGATCCGAGGGGGGGAAGGGCTTTACATGGCTATTCCTGATTACGGTCACACAAGTCCGATTGTGGCTTGGGGCGCAGAGAAGGAATGGGCGGGGGCCGGTCCTTTTCCGGTGGCAACTTTCAACCGATTCAGTTGCTGTTTCTGGGGATGCCAGGCGATCGCGCTGCAGTAATCAAGAAAGGCGCGCTGAACCTTCGAATCGGATTGGCCGACACCGCTACAATATTTGACGATCAGACGCCACGGACCAACGTGCAGATGAAGTTGGAAACCGTCCGATCCGGGCTCTTTCTCCGCATGGGTTGACCGATCGTCTGGAAGTTGCCGTAAAGGCGCCCGCTTACTATCGGTATCGGGGCATTCTAGAGGGTGCGATTACCGCTGTCGAGCGGATGACCAGCGGTTTGTCACCTGCTCGAAAGTCTTTGAAAGACTCGAGCTTCGTGTTTAATGTCCGACGAGATGGCCGGACACTCTTCAATAGCGGAGATGGAGAGCTTGGATTCGGCGACACAACCCTGTTTGCCAAGTACCAGTCCCTCCAGGAA
>JBJTAZ010000182.1:0-3779 GCA_046091085.1 Nitrospiraceae bacterium | reverse complement strand
TCTTTACTTCAGCCTTGACGCCCGCGATGCCCCGGTCCACCACGGCCGACAGCCGCTTGGTGTAGGGCGATATGTCCACCCGCAGATCGAAATCGGGATTGCGCGGCGGCCGCAACCCCGCGATGGAGTCGATACGAGCCTCGCGGAACGTGTTGAACTTCTTGCCACTGATGCTACCGGGGAGGTTCACCGGGGAATCCATGAGGTGGAAATTGATCAGGCGCGTGAGGAAAAGCGTCTTGGCCGGCTGCCCCCTGGAGCGCACATCGAACCAGAGCACGTTGCCGGCGGTCAAGCCCGGCAGTTGCTGCCGCAACCGCAATACTTGCGTTTCTCCCGGCCGCAGTTCCAGCAACCCGTCCGGGATTTCCTTGGATTGATAGGTGGAATACAACAGCTCTCCACCGGTCTCGATATGAAACCCGAGACGCACCGTCTCGGACCGGGTGTTATGGTTCTTGACGGTCATCTTCATATCCAGGACGTTGTCCATGAGCGGGCCGATCTCATTGATCTGGAAACTCGGGGACTTCGCGTCGAACACCAGCTTCATCTTGGTCGTATTCCAACCGTGCGCGTCGAAGGCGTTGTAGAATTCGCCATTGCCGCCGATGCCGCGCGCAAACCAGACGCGGAAGGCCGAGCCGTCCGTGGGCGGGATTGTCACCAGCGGTCGCCCGTCCGCATCCTTGGCGTCGTAGTTGCCATAGCGCAACGATTTCAGCGGGATTTTGTACTCGATCACCCAGCGCCGGCCATCGGCAATCGATCTAATCATCGCGCGCGAAGCGAACCGCATATCTTTGTCGGTTTGCTTGCTCCAGTACCAGTCGGTGACCGTGCCGATCGGATTGACATCCCAGCGCAGCATCCCGCGATTGTACCCTTCGGTCAGATCCTCCATGGGCCGGATCTCCAATTCGGTATGGTCGTCCCAGAGCATGCCGTACAACGGGTGCTCCAACGTGTCCGGATAGCGTCCCCGCGCCTTGAGCCACGAGTCCACCGGATAGATCGGCGAGGACCAGCAGAAATAGAGGTACTCCTTGTCATAACCCGAGTAGACCTGCAATTGGGTCTGCGGCGGGGCCATGTTTCTGAAAGAGCCGAAACCATGGTCGTACCAGAAGCCGGACAGCGCTGAGGCGTCGTCCCATTCGCCCGGCGACATGATGCCGTCTATCTGCGGCGGCTCAACCAGGAACGGCACCCTCAGAATCGGCGTATCAACCTTGGCGGCTGCACCGGAGGACTTAGGTGCCTCTTCCGGCTCTTGCGCCGGCAAGGACACCGCCGTTCCGAATAGAACCATCAGGGCCCATAGCACCTTATAGCACCCTAACCACTGCAAACCGCTGCAAGAAATAAGTTCCTCTAAACAGGAGGAGACGGAGGTAACGGAGCAAGGCATCCTCTGTTGACTCCTGTTCAAATCCGATTGGGTTGCGGGCCTGTCGGACCGCCTTGGACACATAGTTTGGCGCTTCATTACGTTATCTCCTCTGTTGCCGATCCGTCTCACGGCTACTCCTCCTCCGAGAATTGCGCCGCTTCGACGGGCGCGGTGCGCGCGCCACGAAAACTGTAGGTGACCAGGGGGGCCGGATCGAACAACGTCATCTTTCCGCGGGCCGACGTGCGAAAGAAAGCCGGATCGCCCAGGTTATCGAATAGCATAAACAGGCTCCAACCGCCGCGAAATCCGACGCCAACCGCATCCTTCTGCGGCCAATCCTTTGGCAATTCGGCTGTGCCCAGTCCGTGCGTGCCCTTGAAGGTTGCCGGATCCCACCCATCCGTCTTGGCCGCCGACACCGGTCGCTCACGCGGAAAAGGAACGCGCCTCAATCGCGTTTGAAGGCCCCAGAAACTGTGATGCGCCTCGTCCGGCACCGGCTGGCGCGGTCCGCGCATGTATTTTTCGAACTCCAGTTCCGTAAACGGCCGCAAACCCGCCCAGGCCGCAAAGCTCGCGCCACGCTCCCAGCTCAACCAACGCATCCCGGACGTCCATCCCCGCGCCACAACGCCGTAAGTGGACATGGTCTGCACGTAGGTATAGTCCGGACCGGTCCCTTCGCGAGAGATGACTCTGGGGTTAGTTTTGCCTTCTTCAAACACATAATAGGTGCCGACAAAGTACCCGCCCTCCTTATCATAGAGCGCATCCGCCACCTTGGCAGGCACGGTGTTCAGGAAGGTGACATAGTCGCCCGGATTGATCGAATCCTTCATGACATAGAAGGCCCGATAGCCATTGGGGAAGGTGGCCGGGATTTCGCCTTCCTCCGGTTCCGCGCCCCGTGCCCAGAGCAGGCCGGGCTTCTTGCCGGTCGGAATCGGCCCCGCGTTCTTCACCAGGTACGCCGGAAAATCCGCGGCATCGTCCGCGCCTTCATGCACAGCAATCGAAGCATTGCTGTTTGTGATCCCGAACGTTGCGGCGCGATCCTTCTTGGCCTCGGGATACTGGTACCACCCGGACGGCTCCGTTCCGCCTGAGCCCAGGTAGAACGGTCCTTCGGCGATGTAGACCATCGTGAGACACACCGCGATGATTTGAACCTTCGTGTCCCTGCCAATGCCCGTACTTTTGGAAAGATCCCAGACCGCCGTGACATTGGTCAGCACGATCGAACAGGGGGAACTCTGGCCGGCCTGCCGGACGAACATGCCGGTGTAGCCGTCCTCGCCTCTCGGTACCAGCAAGCCCATCTTCCGGTTGCCTTCGCAGGCGTAGCCCGTTGGATTCAACTCGCGGTCTGCCGCCAGCCGGATGTGCTGCCATTCCTTCGCGCCCTCAGGCCGCACCTTGAAAAATATCCAGGCCGCATCGTGGTTGACATCGTTTCGCCAGGAACCGGTCCAGTCGGCGTCGAACCGGATCGTGGCGTGTTTGTCGTCGCCTGGCACAATCCTGATGTTCGTGACACGCCCAAGCGGCCCCGGGTCTTCCCCCGCCTTATGCATTGTGTCTTCCATGCTAACCAAAATCTGCGCCTGCGCCGTGCCCACGGCCAGCCACAGAGCGCAGACGGCCACCATGCGCGCCAGCCTGCCGTCTTTTCTCGCCTCATGCCTTGTTGTCTTCTTCATCGTGTGCATCCTTTCCGTCTGTCGGACAGGTCTGACCTGTCTGACGGCTTTTTCCCGAAACCTGCCTGTCCGCCATAGCCTTGGCGACGGCGGGAAACCTGAGACCTCAGCTACTCCTCCATCACGAACTTCGAATACAGCCTTGCATTGAAGGGTTTCGTTACGACCGGCGCCCACTGGAACCGATAGCGCAGCCCCTTGCCGTCGTTATCCATAAACATGAAGCAGTAGCAGCATTTTCCCCCGGGCGCCAGGCCGAGTTCGGTCAGCGGCAGGCGCAGTTCATAGCGGGTAACCTTGGCGGCTTCATCCCGTACCACAGCGTACTTGGCGGTCGTCGACAAGTTCTCGCTTTTTCCCGCCTGCTGGACGAAGACGACGCCGTTGGTCGTCAGCGCCAGCCAAAGGCTCGTCTGCATCCCATTCGTATCGATCACTCCAAAATTCAGGGTGTCGCCATCCCAGAGGCTTGAGGCGGTGTTCGTGTTGCACGGCACGTCGTCCGTCACCTCCGCCGCGACGCACAGGGCCTCGGTGTCCCGCCCCAGGTACGCCTTGACGCTCATGTCCTCGGGCCCACGCCATGGGTCGGAACAAAAGAGCGAGTAGCTGCGGAAGTGCGCCGGATAGATCGTCGAAGGCTCGTTCAGGGTCAACAGAGGCTTGTCCCACTCATCCAGCAC
>JBJTAZ010000181.1:0-3772 GCA_046091085.1 Nitrospiraceae bacterium | reverse complement strand
CTGATGGATCACCCGCAGCATCTCCGGATGGTCCAGCGCTTTGGCGATCCGGTCGTTGATCAGGACGGTCAGAGGGTTGAAGACGCAGTTCCAGCACATCTTCTCCCACTTGGCCTTGCGAATGTCTTCCACCAGATGGCACGGCAGGCCCGCTTGCTTGAACACGTCGGCGATGGCAAGGACCCGCTGGCTCTTCTGCCCCATCAGTTCGCCGATGGAAACGGCCCCGCGCTTGTAATGTTCGATGACCCCCGGCTGGACGATCTTGGAATAGATGAAGGCCACCCCGCCTACGACGCAATCGCGCCCGAGGCGGGCCAGCAGCCGATCCTCCACGTCCACGCCGTTCTGCAGGGTGAGGATGACCGTCCGGTCGGTGAGCACCGGCTCGAGCTGGTCCAACGTCGCATCCAAGTCGTAGGCCTTGACGGCCAGGACGATCAGATCCGGCTTGGGCAGTTCGCGTGGATCAGCGGCGCAGGGCGGCCGGACGGTAAACGTGCCGGAGGCGCTGCGGATCGTCAGGCCGTTGGCCTGGACCGCCTGCAAGGTGCGCGGGCGCAGGAGGAACGAGACGTTCGGATTGTGCCTGGCCAGATGGGCGCCGAAGAAGCCGCCGACGGACCCGGCGCCGACGACCATGATGCTGTGCATGACGCAACCTCGCTGAACACACGCAATCGCCGCGTACTATACCATGCGATTTCCGACGGGCAAAGTGGCTATAATGCCGCCATGCAGCAGGCCGCCGATCTTCTCGACATCAAACAGCGACTCACCAACGCTCGCGCCATCGCCGTGTTGACCGGCGCAGGCATTTCGGCCGACAGCGGCGTCCCGACGTTCCGGGGCGCCGACGGCCTCTGGCGAAACTTTCGCGCCGAAGATCTCGCCACACCGGAAGCTTTTGCGCGCGATCCCCGCTTGGTTTGGGAATGGTACGACTGGCGCCGGACCGTGCTCGCGACCAAACAGCCAAACGCCGCACATCGGGCGTTCGCCGAATTGGAACGGCGCCACTCACGCTTTTTGCTGATCACCCAGAACGTGGACGGCCTGCACCGGGACGCAGGATCGAGCAAGCTGCTGGAGATTCACGGGAACATCTGGAACGTCCGCTGCACTGCCTGCGCACAGGTCGAGGAGAACCGGGACGTGCCGATCGCCATCCCGCCCCATTGCCGCGCCTGCGCCGGGCTGCTGCGACCGCATATCGTGTGGTTTGGCGAAGCGCTGGACGAGAATGCTCTGGATCGGAGCATGGAGGCCGTCGCCTCCTGCGAGGTCCTGCTGATTGTCGGGACATCCGGCGTGGTGAATCCGGCCGCGTCCTTCGCCGGCATCGCCAAAGCCGCCGGCGCTTTCGTCGCCGAGATCAATCTGGACGAGACCCCCCAGTCGGCCCTGGTGAACGTGACCGTCAGAGGCCGGGCGAACGAGACGATCCCCCTCCTGCTTTAATCCTGCGACAGCAGGGCGATCCGTTCCGAGACTTCCTCCAAGCCCTTGATCGTGGGTTTCCCCGGATGGGCCCCAGCCCGGTCGAGCAACAGTCCCGCGACGTTCGCGGCGCGGGCCCCCTCCCAGTCGTCCTTCAGGCTATCCCCGACATGGACCGCCTCCTCCGCATCCACGGCGTGCTTATCGTGGGCCAGGCGAAAGATTTTCGGAGCTGGCTTGGCCGCGCGCGCCCAACTGGAGATCGTGACCGTGTCGAACCACTCGGTCAGGCCCAGCCCCTTCAGCACGGAGAACAACCGGGTGTCGAAGTTCGAAATGATGCCAAGCTCGAATCCCTGCCGCTTGAGACTCTCCAGCGTCGCCTGGGTTTCCGGATATAGGGCCCAATGTTGGGGGTCGGCAAAGGCCTCATAGACCCGATCGAAGTATTCGTCGAACCCTTCGAACATCCCGACCCGGTAAAACACATTGTGGACGATGTCGAACCACCAGAGCCGTTCACATTGCTTCAGCTCGACCGGATCGCTCGCGGCAAAAAGCGGCGGCGGGGCATCATGAAATGCGCGCTTGAAGGCCTCATTGACGGAGGCCAACAACTCAGGCGTCCGGCGGATGCCGAACGGCTCGGCGTAGGACAGGTAGACGTCGGCGACCGAGCCCTTCACATGGAACAGGGTGCCGGCCGCGTCGAAAAACACGACTTTGATGGCGCTCACAAACCTATCCTTTCGTCATGATCCTGCTGGAGTGGTGCAACAAGCCGGCCGCGCACGAATTGTAACGAGACGCGCGAATTGAAGTCAAAATCCTGCCCAAGCGGGTTTCTTGACAAGCCTGGGGCCCTCTGTTAGCGTGCCGCCAGCCCAGCCATAAGGAGGTTCAGTGGCGATACGGCTGCTGCTGGTTGACGGAGACCCTACGGTGCAGCACATGGCCGAGCAAGCCTGCCTGTCGCTGGGCCTGGACTTCTCCTCGTTCGAAGACGCCCTTACCGGACTGGACGCCATCGGACGTCTCAAGCCCAAGCTGGTCATTGCCGACTATCGGCTGACCGGCGCAACCTTCATATCCTTCTGCGAGCGAATTGCGGGGATGGAACTCGCGCCTCAGCCGCCGATCGTCGCCTTGGTCGGCCCTGAAGACCAGTTCGACGAGGCCGAACTGCGGTTTCTCGGAGTCAAAACGTTCGAGCGCAAGCCGATCGAGCCGGACCATCTCACCCACACCATCCGGCAACTGTGCGGCGATCTTGGCTTGGCCGCGGTCAAGCCGGCAGAGGAGGAACCAGGAGAGTCAGCCCCTGGCCCCCTCTCTCACGCCTCCAGCCAAACGGCTGCAGCCGGAGCCTGGATGACCTTGGCACGGTCTTCTTCGCGCAGCCTCTCCCCCGCCTCCGACCAAACAATCCCAGCAATGCCGCCTGCATCGGCGGACCTGGCCGAGCTCATCTCCCGCGAAATCGGACGGCAGCTGCCTCTGATGCTGCAAGCCGAGCTGCCGAACCAGATCGCCAAGGTCTACCCACGTGAAGACATGACCCTGATCGCAATCGAGGCGGTGCAGCAGGCCCTGCCGGACATCTCCCACCAACTGATCGCGGATCTCAAACCGATGATCGAGGACCGGGTGGCCGACATTGCGAAGCGGGTGCTGCAGGAACGGCTCGACAAACGGAGCTGAGCGCAACGGCGGGAGCCGCGAAGCGGGGCGGAGGTGGGCAGCGTGACACGCCGGCCGGAACCGGCTGACGGGCCTTAGAATGAAAACCGCACATCGAGGACCGGCGTCGGCCCCGATCGAGAACTAACGCTTCGCCTTTTTCGCCCGTCTGGCTTTCTCCAATCCCTTCACCCGCTTGATGTTCTTGCGGTGCTCCTTCCGGACTTTTCGATCCTTCTCGCGTCCACGTGCCATAGCGACGATCTCCCGGTTAACCACAAGCCTGCAAACGGCGCGATGTATAACACACTCGTCTTCATCTGCACAAGCGATTTGCTGGAGCGCGCGTCGCAGAGGGACGCCAGCCTCGGCGTCGCCTTGCCGGTGCTGGAGGGGCATGTTAAGATGCGCGCCACGTAGCAACGCCCCTTCCATCTTGACGATCTGGCACGATCCGATGGCGCTCCGGCAACTCGAGAAGACGTATGAACCCAAGCAGGTCGAGGAACGGTGGTACCGGTTCTGGATCGAGCAGGGTTATTTCCGCGCCGCCGCCGACCGCCCGCAGGCACCCTACACCATCGTCATTCCGCCTCCCAATATTACCGGCTCGCTGCACGTCGGCCATGCACTGAACAACTCCCTGCAGGAC
>JBJTAZ010000180.1:0-3363 GCA_046091085.1 Nitrospiraceae bacterium | reverse complement strand
TCATACGAATCACCCATCTATTTACCCACTATTTATCCTATTTACCGCCCCGAGCCCGGCTGCGGCACCGACGACGAGGAGGACGACCCCATGCGCTTCGGCGAGGTCGGCCAGGGCAAACCCTTCTCGTCTTTGAGCAGCGGGTTCAGGATGGCCTTCATCAACTGGGTGCCGAACCCTTCGGTCGCACCGACCCCCGTCAAACTGATGAGAAAATTGTACTGCACCCGGTCGGGAAACTGAATGTAAAAGAGGCCCAGAGACCAGCACTTGCAGGGGTTTTGATAGACACCCACGATATCCGTCTCCGGCCGCTGGCCGGACTTCATATCGTAATAGGTTTTGGCCCCCAGGGTCCACCCCAGCGGTACCCGGAACGCCACAGTCCCCGTGGCATAGTGAACCGCCTGCGTCGGCGCATAGACTTCGTTGAAGGAAATCGGATTCCAGATATCGCCGCGGCGGACCCGGTTCCCCTCGTTCGTATACCGTTGCCCCAGCTCGACGTACCACTGGTCCCGGTCCTGATAGCGGACATCCGTATTCCACTGGCTCAAGTTCCTGGTGTAGGGATCGAAGAACGCGTCTGTGGTCAGAGACATGGGATTCACGAGCGCAGAGGTTCCGACGTTGTTGCCGATCACGCCGCGCATCCAGAGGTCGGAGAATTTTTTCCCATTTACGGCCACCATCGTCGGCTGGAGCGGCTGGCTCGTCGTGGCGAAGAGCGGGTTGTTGGAAAACGGATAGAGCCGGGCCTGAGTCTGGGTGCTCCCGACGTGATAGCTTTGCGCCAGAGTCAGGTCCAGCCAGTTGCTGTTGTTGCCGTCCGGCCCCATTTCCAGCAACCGGCTCCGCAGCGAATAGGTCAGCAGGTTTTTCTTGGGCAAGTCGTCCACGGCGTCAATCTGGACAATCTGGGACTGGTCGCTGGGCGGCACATACTCGTAGATGATGTCCGGCTCGATCGTATGGACGAGGCTCTTTCCGCCCTCCTTCGAAAAATTCCTGGACAAGCGCGAGGTGGCGTCCACGCTGGCCCAAAACGTCTCCCGGTGGACCGTCTTCTCGGTCGTCACGCCCCGCGTATAGTAGACCTCCCGCAACTTGAGCTGCGGCGTGACCCCCAGGACGTGCCCCACGTTGATCGCGTCCGTGGAGAGCGTGGGCATCAGGTCCACCCGGTTCAATTGGAACCCTTGATCGCGGTAAAAGTTGACGAACGTGTTTTCCATCCCGATCAGCGCCGGCCCGTCGAAGGGCGCCGCGTTGAATAGGTTGAACCCGATCTCCGGCAGGCGCTGGAACGTGTTCGGACTGCCCGCCCCGACCGGTTGCAGGAATTGACCCAGCAAATATAGGTTGCCGAACGAGTACCGCTGATTGAGGGCGAAGTCCGACTCCTGGCTGGGTGCAGCCCGCAGCGTACCGGAGTTGCTGAGGTTGTTCAGAATGGTCCGGTCGGACAGCAAATTCGACTTGATGTGCAGTGAGAGATCGTCGTCGAACTGCTGCGCATGGGTCCCGATGGCGTGAGCCCTCGATGTATGGGTCACATTATCCTGGATATAGCTGAGCAGCCACTGGCCGCGGGATTGGCGGTTCAGGATATACTTATACTCGAGATCCCCTCCGGATCCCCGTTGACTCAGATAGTCAGGCGTGATGAGCAGGTCCTGACTAGGCGTCGCCGCCCAGAAGAAGCTCTGCCGGTAGTGGGCGCCGAACTTGTTGTCATAGCCGAGTTCCGGCACCAAGGCTCCGCTCTTGCGCGCCGTTTGGACGGGATAGGCCACGGTCGGCAGCGGCACCAGCGGCACGTCGTTGACGCAGAACCAGAGGTCCTTGCCGTAAAAACTTTCTCCGGCCTTGAGGTCCATGTCCTTGAACGTGAACCGCCAGGCGGGAATTTCGCCTTTCTGGGCATCGCAGTTGGTGAACGATCCGTCCTTGGCCCGGTAATGGTCCTCGGAAAACCGTTGCAGCAAACGCCCGGTCACCAGCGTATTCGAATCCTTCATATACAGGACGCCGTTGGCAACCAGGCCTGCATCCGTATTGATGTTCAGGTCCAGCTGCTCGGCCTTCAGGTCGGACAGCGGATCCGTCAGGTGCGCGTTCCCCTTGGCCGTGAGCTTGCCGGACAACATGCTGATCCAAACCCGGTCGGCGGTCAGCCGCATCAGGCCCTGGACGATCACGACCGACCCGACCGCGTCGTACACTTCCGTGTCCTCTTGAAACGTCAGCTGATCGGCTGAGACCTGGATGGGCTGGCTCTGCACGTTCTGCGCGGAGAAGGCTTGCTTGGGGCCGGACGATGGGGCCGATTGAGCCGGCTTGGCCGATTGGGCTGATTGAGTCGATTGCGCCGGTGTATTCGGTTGCGCCAGCCCTTCGCCGACGCCGACAAAGAAAGTAACCAGGAGCACGAGGAACGAGGGTGGAACGATCAGCCTGCCGTGTGCGCCCATCCTCACCCCCGGAGAGGAGACAGGCCGCAGCCGCGCAAGAGGGCCTTCACGTCGCCGACCAGCATCAGGGACCCGGTCACGCAGATCAGGTCGCCCGGTGCGGCCAATCGCCTGGCCAGCGCCAGAGCCTCGGCCGGATTCGGCCGCTGGCGCGCGCCGGCCGCCCGTTCGCCGAGGGCCGAGGCTAGCTCGTGGACGGAGGCCGCTCGGGTAAGTTGCGCTTGAGTGAGAATCAGCTCATCGGCCAGAGGGGTCACCAGGCGGCAGAACCCGGCGAGGTCCTTGTCGCTCATCATGCCGAGCAGCAGAACGATGCGGGAATCCGGATGGGCCGAGCGGTAGGCGCACAGATACGCGGCCAACGCCGCCCCCGCCTCCGGGTTATGCGCCCCATCCAACAATAGCCGCGGCTCCCGTTCGACCGTTTCCAACCGGCCTTCCCAGGACGTGCCGGTCAAACCGGCGCGCATGGCCTCGGCGGAGACCGGAAACCCTCGCTCGGCAGCCAGCTCCATTAAGGCCAGCGCGCAGGCGGCATTGTCCAATTGATGGGCGCCCGGCAAGGGGCAGGTCAACCCCTCCTGCCGGGTCCCGATGCCCCGGTAGGCAAACCCCGTCTCGGTATCTCCCAGCGCTTCGACATCATGGCCCACTCGATACAGCCGGGCCGCCCGCTCCGTTGCCGCCTTCGCAACAACGTCCGCTGCCGGCTTGGGCAGCCGTCCGATCACAACCGGCACTCCCGGTTTCACGATGCCCGCCTTTTCGAAGGCAATCGCTTCCAGAGAATGCCCCAGATACTCCTGATGGTCCAACGCCACGCTCGTAATGGCCGCGGCCAGGGGGACGATCACATTCGTCGCGTCAAAGCGCCCGCCCAATCCCACCT
>JBJTAZ010000179.1:0-4125 GCA_046091085.1 Nitrospiraceae bacterium | reverse complement strand
CGTCTTACCTCATTTCACGGTCGCATCGATAAAAAGTAAGTCTTCCGTTCTGGCAGTCAACCTCTCTGCGTCACGAAACGAGCTTGTTCAGCGCCGCTTCCATCCGGTCCATGCCTCGCGTGATGGCCTCCATACCGGTGGCGTAGGAGAGGCGGATATGCGCGGCGCTGCCGAACGGCTCGCCGGGTACGACCGCGATCTGGGCTTCTTTGAGCAGATAGGCGGCCAGAGCGGCCGGCGTCGTGATGGGCGTTTGGCCCTGGCGGCGCTGGAACAGGCCGGCGACGTTGGGAAAGGCGTAAAAGGCGCCGGCCGGCATGCGGCAGCTCACGCCGGGCATCTTGTTCAGCCGCTTGACCATCAGGCGCCGCCGCCGGTCGAATTCCACGACCATCTGTTGAGGGAATGCATCGCCTCCGCGCAGTGCGGCCACGGCGGCCTTCTGCGAGATGGACGTGGGATTGGACGTGCTTTGGCTTTGGATGTCCGCCATGGCGGTGATTAGATCCTTGGGGCCGGCCGCATAGCCGATCCGCCAGCCGGTCATGGCATAGGCTTTCGACACTCCGTTCACGACCACGGTTCTTGCGGCAATCTCTGGGCTCAAGGTGGCGATGCTGATGTGTTGAGCCCCGTCATAGAGAATCTTCTCGTAGATCTCGTCGGAGATGATGATGAGGTCGCGCCGGAGCGCCATGTCGGCGATGTCCTCCAGGGTCGAACGGTCGTAGGTGGCACCAGTCGGGTTGCCGGGGCTGTTGACGATGATCGCTTTGCTCCTGGGCGTGAGGTGCGCCTCTAATAACGCGCGCGTCACGGCGTATCCGTCGGCCTCGCTCGTCTGTACCAAGACCGGGGTCGCATCGTTCAGGAGCACCTGATCGCGATAGGAGACCCAGAAGGGGGAGGGGATCAAGACCTCGTCGCCTGCGTCGAAGAGGGCTTGGGCCAGGTTGTACAGCGTATGTTTGGCGCCGCAGGACACCAGGACTTGCGATTTTTCATACCGCAGCCCTTGCTCCTTCTGAAACTTCTCAACGATCGCGATCTTGAGGTCGTCGATGCCGGAGGAGGCCGTGTATTTGGTAAACCCGGCCCGGATCGCCGCTTCCGCCGCCGCCTTGACCGGTTCGGGCGTGTCGAAGTCCGGCTCGCCGGAGGCGAAGTCGATGACGTCGAGGCCCTGGGCGGCCATGGCCTTGGCGGTTGCGGTAATGCTGAGCGTCGGGGAGGGGACGATACGTCCGGCGCGAGCTGCCAGTTTCATGCGGTGGGCCTCCGCAGGCGTTGGCGAAGGCGGGCCTCAACTTCCGGATGGACGAAGTCCTTGAGCGAGCCTCCTAGCCCGCCGACTTCCTTGACGATGCTGGAGGTGAGATAGGAATATTCTTCGCTGGGCATCAGGAACACCGTTTCAAAGTGGTTGTCCAGTTTGCGGTTGATCAGTGCCATCTGGAACTCGTACTCGAAATCCGCAATGGCCCGCAAGCCTCGGATGACCGCATGGGCGCCGTGCTGCCGTAAGTATTCGATCAAGAGCCCGTCGAAGGCTTCCACGGTAACGTGGGGGAGCTCTTTGGTGGCCAGTTTTACCAGCTCGACCCGCTCGGCCAAGTCGAAGAGCGGCCGTTTGCTGGGATTCAACGCGACAGCCACGATTACACGATCGAACACCCGCAGGCTCCGCCCGATGATGTCTGTATGCCCGTGGGTGACTGGGTCGAAGGTGCCCGGGTAGACCCCAATTTTCATGGGGTGAGGCTCGCTGGCTGCTGCGGGCGGAAGACCGACAGGGTCGTGTCTCCATAGCGATAGCGTCGGACAAGGTTCAGTCCCTCGATCGTCGGTTCGGCCTTCGAGCCATGTTCCAGGACCAGCGCGGCGGTGGGTCGGAGGCTCGTGGTCCGGCTGAAAGTGGATAACAAGTCAGCCGCGCCTTCGTCGTCGTAGGGCGGATCAGCAAAGACGATATCGTATGTCGGCTCCGCCGTCCGGTGACGTTTTAAAAATGCGGCCGCGGTGCAGGGGTAGATCGCCGCCTGCGCGCTAAGCCTGCACCGCTCAAGATTGGCGTGCAGCACGCGAAGGGAGGCACCATGGGGCTCGACGAAGGTCGCATGCTTGGCCCCGCGGCTCAAGGCTTCGATGCCGATCGCGCCGGTGCCGGCATAGAGATCCAAGACCACAGCGCCCTCGAGACGCGGGCTGAGGATGGAAAACAATGCTTCCTTGACTCGGTCGGAGGTAGGGCGCAATCCTGGGCCCCTCGGTCCCATGAGACGCCGCCCTCTCTGTGCGCCCGCGATCACCCGCATGTTCCGCTCTCCATGAGTCAGTCGTGACTGACTCTATCACAGCGTTTTTTCATGGGTCAAGGCAACGTCGAGGCTGGTTGGCGCGTATGCATGAGGGTGCTCGCGGTACCAGGGCTCGTCTGTGCGAACGGCGCGCTACATTTTTGACGACGTGGAGCCCTGCGCCTATAATGACGCGGAGGCGAGGGGAGGGTTTGCCAAACTTTATGCCGAGAAGCGGTGGAGCAGCGGATGCGGAACGATCGAGGTGCCGAGGCCGAGCTTGCCAGCTCAGCGCGTCGGCATCGGATGCAGATCTGAAGCGGTCAGGCTCTTTTGACGATTGGTGGAGATCGTCCGATCGATGATCGAGCCGCAATTGATGCATTTCCAGGCGTAGAAGATGAGGAAGAAGTCGGAGAAGCGCTCCGACATCATCAGCCCATTACATTTCGGGCATTCCATAAAATCCTCCCTAGTCATTGGTACTGCACTGTGGCTAGTCATTAAGCAATTATCAGACCGCGAATGCTATTTGAGTAATATCAATGAGTTATGCATATTATCCTTTGAGGTAGCTGGTCTTATGCAGGGCAATGATTCCAAAATTCGTCACTCTCCTGCGTCATAATTGTCACAGATAAGTGGTTTTCTGGCTTCAATGCGATGAGGTTGTATGATGGGGGAACGCGATCGTTCCGGGGGTATCAACCGGTGGCCGGAGAGTGAGCGACCTCGCGAACGGCTGGCCCGTGCTGGTCCTGAATCCCTTTCCGATGCCCAACTCCTGGCCATTCTCTTACGCGTGGGGCGTCAGGATGCGTCAGCCGTACAGGTGGCCATGGAACTACTGGCGCGTACGTCCGGACTAGGTGGCTTAGCCAGTCAGGGGTTCGATGAACTGTGCCGGGTGTCGGGGATCGGCCCGGCCAAGGCGGCGCAACTGAAGGCGGCCATTGAATTGGGCAAGCGCGTGTTGGCGGCTCCGCTCTCGACAGGGACACGCATCGGTTCCAGCCGGGAGTTGTTTGCACACTATTACCCGCTCTTGCGCGACCTTCGCCACGAGGTTTTCAAAATTGTTCTCTTGGACGCAAAGCATGCCATCATCAGGGATGCGACGGTATCAATCGGGAGTCTCACGCTCAGCATCGTTCATCCGCGCGAGGTCTTTACCTTGGCGGTGCGGGAGTCCGCGGCGGCCGTGATCTTCTTACACAACCATCCCAGCGGTGATCCGGCTCCCAGTCAGGAAGACCGGTTGCTAACCGAGCGACTGGTCTCGGTCGGCCGGCTCTTGGGCATTGTCGTGCTGGACCACCTGATCGTCGGAGACGGCCGCTACGTGAGTTTTGCCGACCAGGGATGGCTGGGAGAAGGAACGGCGCCGCAACCGGGCGAGGAGCTTGTATCAACGCCAAGCCAGGAGGGGCGTCCGGCTCGCAAGGGGCGCAAGCCCCGCAAGATCGAGGAGCCTCGATAAAGGGCCCGGCGCCAACCATTTGCGGGCCTCCCCGCATTTGCTATAAGCTCGTCGAGACAGGTCGTCAGGGGGTGGTCGATGATGACCAACCACGGGCCAAGGCAGCAGCGGACAACCTCGATAGGGGCGGTGCTCGGTCTGTGTCTGGCCGTCGCCCTTTCCCTGGCCGCCGCGCTGGCTGGGGCGCTCTCGCCCAGGTCCACCACCGATGACCGCCACGCCGGTGCCGCCGCAAGGCCACCAGCCAAAGGGCTTTTCCTCGTGGCCAGTCCTGATCTGGCCGATCCGAACTTCCAGCACACCGTCATTCTGATCTGCGAACATAGTCAGGCTGGATCGCTGGGTCTT
>JBJTAZ010000178.1:0-5879 GCA_046091085.1 Nitrospiraceae bacterium | reverse complement strand
GCGTCGGCTTTCATCTGCTCCGCCAACTGCCTGGCGAGCTGCGCTTGCGGAAGTGTCGCCGCCTGTGGGCCCATCGCCGTCACGATCTTTCCCGTTTCCCAGGGGGTCAGCGCCAACAGCCCGTTCCACTGCCGCAATCTCCCGTAGACGATTTGCGTGACTCGCTCGGCCGCCACCGCCGGCACCGTCGCGGTGGGTTGATTGGTCCGCTCGACGGTCGGAGGCACGCCCAGGGAGATATCCGATCTGAGCACCCCGTGGGGCCCCAGAAGTTCCGTATCCCGCCGGTCGGCCGTTTGGGGCGTCGCCAGGGCTTCGAACGGCACCACCGCGATCGTCTTCACCCGGTACTTCTCGATGTCCTGGGCGCTGTTCACCGTCACCTTGGTCGGGCCACAGCCATCCAGCCCAGCAACCGACAAGCCGAGCAGCCATACCAGCACCGACGACGAGAGCCGGCGGCTTACGCCGTTCACCATCGGCCGGCTGTCCCTCTGTGTTCCGTTCGGCATCATTGCCACTCGGCGAAGTTTCGAATCATGCGCAATCCGATCGTCTGGCTTTTTTCCGGGTGAAACTGGCAAGCGAAGACATTGTCCCGCCAGATGCTCGACACGAACGGGAGCCCATAGTCCGTCATGGTGCAGGCCAGGCCCGGATCCTGCGGCTCGACATAATAGGAATGGACGAAATAGAGATACGCGCCGGCTTCGATCCCCCGCAGTGGCGGCGCCGACCGCGTCACCCGCACCTCGTTCCAGCCCATGTGCGGGACCTTCAAATGGGCTGCGCCGGCTGCCATACCCAAGTCGGACGGGAACCGCCGGACCCTGCCCTGGATCAGGCCCAATCCCTCATGGCGACCGAACTCTTCGCTCTCCGTGAACAAGAGCTGGAGACCGAGGCAAATGCCCAAAAACGGCTTACCCGACTGCACGGCCTTCCGGACCGGTTCGATCAGGTCATAGCGCTGCAGGTTGGCCATGCAGTCCCCGAATGCGCCCACGCCAGGCAACACCACGTGGCTCGCATTGCCGATGACCTGCGCCTCGCGCGTCACGACCGCCTCGCGCCCCACCGCTTCGAACGCCTTTTGGACGCTGCGGAGGTTGCCCATGCCGTAATCAACGATGGCAATCATTGGCATAACCTTCAGCGATCGGCCGTCAGCGTTCTGCTGATGGCTGAATGCTGACCGCTCCTTTACAGCTTCCCCTTCGTGGACAAGACGCCCTTGACCCGCCCGTCCAACGACGTCGCTTGGTCGAGGGCCCTCGCCAACGCCTTGAACGTCGCTTCGACGATATGGTGCGGATTCCTCCCATACAGCACGTTGACGTGCAGATTGAAGGCCCCGCGCGCCACGAGGGCCTCGAAAAAGTCCTCGAACAGGTAGAGGTCGAAGTCTTTAATCCGCCGGTTCGGCAGTTTGGCATTGTAGACGAGGTACGGCCTGCCGCTGAGATCCACGGTCACCTGCGCCAGCGTCTCGTCCAGCGGCACGGAGGCGAAACCGAACCGCCTGATGCCCTTCTTGTCGCCCAAAGCCTGCTTGAGCGCGTCGCCCAGCACGATGCCGATGTCCTCGACCGTATGATGGTCGTCGATGTGCGTATCGCCCTTGGCCTGCACGGTCAGATCGAAGAACCCGTGCCGGCCCAACAGGTCCAGCATGTGGCCCAGGAAGGGAATCGGGGTTTTGATGCGCGTGCGCCCTGTGCCGTCCAGCGCCCAGTCCACCCGGATATCCGTCTCTTTCGTCTTGCGCGCGATCGCCGCACGCCTCGCCTGCCCGCGCTTCACGGCTTTCATGAGTAACGGCTCTCCACGGACTTGGCATGCGCATCCAGCCCTTCCATCTGCGCCATACGGGCGATATGGTCCTTCACTTTGGTCAGTTCCTCTTTGGTGTAGGCGACGATGTTGCTCTTCTTCACATAGTCGTCGAAGGACAGGGCGGAGGAGAACCGGGCCGACCCGCCCGTGGGCAGAATGTGATTGGGCCCGGCCACGTAATCCGCCACCGCCGGAGGCGTGTACCGGCCCAGGAAGAGGGCCCCCGCATGCCGAACCTTCTCCAGATAATCGAAGGGCTGATCCACCGCCAGCGTCAAATGTTCCGGGGCGATCTCGTTGGCCAGCTCGATCGCCTCCTCCATCGTCTTCACGACAAACGCCGCGCCGTGCTTGGCCAGCGACTTGGCCAGGATCTTGTCGCGCGAGCACCGTTTACGCTGCTCGCCCACCTGCCGAACAACTTCCTTGGCCAGCCGCTCCGAGGTCGTCACCAGCCAAACCTGCGCAGCCTCATCGTGTTCGGCTTCGGCCAGCAGGTCCGCCGCCCCGTCGGCCCGCGCCCCCCGCTCGGCCGCGACGACCAGGAGTTCGCTCGGCCCGGCCACCATGTCGATCGCCACGGTCCCATACAGCAACCGTTTGGCGGTCGCCACGTAGTGATTGCCCGGTCCGATGATCTTGTCCACGCGCGCGAGGGTTTTGGTTCCGTAGGCCATGGCCGCAACGGCTTGGACCCCGCCGATCCGGTAAACTTCGTCCACACCCGCGATATCCGCCGCCACAAGCAGATAGGGGCTGATGCCGCCCTTGGACGTCGGCGTGCACATCACCACCCGCTTGACCCCGGCCACCTTGGCGGGAATCGCGCTCATGAGCACCGAGGAGGGATAGGCCGCCTTGCCACCCGGCACGTAGAGCCCCACGGAGTCCAGCGGCATCACCACTTGCCCCAACGTAGCCCCGCCGTCCTGATACATCCAGGTCTTCGTCCGCTGCCGCTCGTGGAAGGCCATGATGCGCTGCGCGGCATAGCGCAGGGCATCCCCTTCTTCCTTGCGAATCTGGTAGTAGGCCTCTTTGACCTGCTCCGGGCTGATCCGAAACTGAGCCGCCTTGAGGGACACCCGGTCGAACTTTTTCGCATAGCGGGACACGGCGCTGTCCCCGCCCCGCTCCACCGCCTTGAGAATCGTCTTGACGGCGTTTTCGACCGTCCCCCCTTGGAGGTTGGACCGCGACGTCACGCGCTTGAACGCGACCTTGAACGCTCGATCCGTGCTGGCGATCACTTTCATCGTCGTCCCCCTTCGCTCGGCTTGGTCCGGCGCTACCGGGCGCGGCGTGGACGCCCGCGCTTCAGCCGCTCGATCAATTCGGTCAGGCTCCCGTGCTTCATCTTCAGACTCGCCCGGTTCACGACCAGCCTGGCGGTGGACCGGGCGATCACGTCCACCTCCACCAAATTGTGGGCCTTGAGCGTCCGGCCGGTAGACACGAGGTCCACGATCCGATCCGCCAGCCCGACCATCGGCGCCAGTTCGATGGATCCATACAACTTGATGATCTCGACCGGCACGCCCTTTTGGTTGAAATACCGCTCCGTGATGCGCGGATACTTGGTCGCCACGCGCACCTTGGCGGAGAGCCGGTCCCGCTGCTCGCTCCCCCGCAAGACCGCCATCGAAAGCCGGCAGCCGCCGATCTTCAGGTCCAGCGGCTCATACACGTCCTTGTCCTGCTCCAGCAGCACGTCTTTCCCGACGATGCCCGCATCCGCGGCTCCATACTCGACGTAGGTCGGGATGTCGGTCGGCCGCACGATCAGGAACGTGATGTCCCCTTCCGTGAAGACCAAGCGCCGGCTCTCGGCCGAGATTCCGTTCTTGACGTAGCCGGCCCGCTTGAAGAGCTCCAGCGTCGGCGCGAGCAACGTCCCCTTGGCCAGCGCAACCGTGATCATGCGACCGCTCCGCCCGCCGCCTTCACCGGTCCTTCCTTGACCCGCTTGATCACCGCGCCCAGGCCCCGCAGCTTGTCTTCGATCCGTTCGTAGCCGCGATCCAGGTGATAGACCCGGGCAATCTCCGTCTCGCCTTCCGCCGCCAATCCCGCGACGATCAGACCGGCGCTGGCGCGCAGATCCGATGCCATCACCGGCGCGCCGGTGAGCTTGGCCCGGCCGGTCACGACTGCGTGGCTGCCGTCCACTTTGATCTCCGCTCCCATCCGCTGCAACTCCGGCACGTGGATGAACCGGCACTCGAACACCGTCTCGGTGATCACGCTGGTCCCTTGTGTGACGCACATGAGCGCCATCATCTGCGCCTGCATGTCGGTGGCAAACCCCGGATAGGGGTAGGTCTTGACGTCCACGCTCTTCAGCCGCGCCGACGCTTTCAGGCGCACCGACTCCTTGCCCTCCACCACGTCGGCACCCGCCTCGCGCAGCTTCGCGGTCACCGCCTCCAGATGTTGCGGCCGGCAGTTCTCCACGACAATATCGCCGCCGGTCATCGCCCCGGCGGCCAGATAGGTGCCGGCTTCGATGCGATCCGGAATGCCGTCATGGTCGGCGCCGCGCACGGTCCTGACCCCATCGATCGTGATCAAGTCGCTGCCGGCGCCGACGATCCGCGCGCCGCGCTTCACCAGAAACGCCGCGAGATCCACGATCTCCGGCTCCCTGGCCGCATTTTCGATGACCGTCGTGCCCTCGGCCAGACAGGCCGCCATCATGAGATTTCCGTGCCCGTCACCGTCGGGAAATCCAGGCAGATCCGCGCGCCCTTTAGACGCGGCGCTTTTGCCTTGATGTACCCGTGTTCGACCGTCACGGTCGCGCCCATCTTCTCGAACCCCGCCAGATGCAGATTCACCGGCCGGGAGCCGATCGCGCAGCCACCGGGGAGCGAGACCGTGGCTTCCCCCCAGCGGGCCAGCAACGGCCCCAACACCACGACGGAGGCCCGCATCGTCCGAACCAGGTCATACGGCGCCTCCGACGAGTGCAGCGCGTCCATCTTCATGGTCACCCGGTTCCCGTCGGCCTGCACCGTCGCGCCCAGCATTCCCAGCAGTTTCCCCATCGTGAACACGTCCACGACGCGCGGGACGTTCGTGAGCGTGCACTCGCCACCGCCCAGGATAACGGAGGCGAGGATCGGCAAGGCCGCATTCTTGGCCCCGCTGACTTTCACAGTGCCCCGCAAGGGCTGCCCGCCGGCGATGACGATGCGATCCATAATTTCAGTAATTCGTGGTGCGTGAGGCGCGATGGCTCGTTACACACTCGCCGTTCAGCGCTCATCACCCATCACGATTTCTCCACACAGACCACCCGCTCGATGCCCGCCTCATCCCGGATGAGCCGGGCCGACTCGTATCCGCCCACCTCTTCGGCCATGCGGCACACCGGTCCCGCCTGCCCCTGCCCCACTTCCATGACCAGCATGCCTCCGAGCTGGAGAAACGGCCCCGCCTCCCGCAGCAACCGACGATAGTATGTCAGCCCGTCCGAACCTCCGTCCAGCGCGACGTGGGGTTCCCGCCGGACTTCCCGTTGAAGCCCCGGCAGGTCGCCTGTGGGAATGTAGGGAGGATTGGAGACCACTGCAGCCAAGCGACCATCCAGCCCCAATCCAGCCAACGGCGCACACAGATCGCCTTCCAAGAAGTGCACGCGTTCGGCCACATCATGCCGGCTGGCATTGCGACGCGCCACATCCAACGCCGGCGCCGACCGGTCCGTCGCATAGACCGTCGCGCGCGGCAGGGCATCGGCCACGGCGATCGCAATGCAGCCGGACCCGGTGCCGATGTCGGCGACGAACGGCGCCGCGACACCAACCAACTGGGCCGTCACCGCCCTGACCAGCAGTTGGGTTTCCGGCCTGGGTAACAAAACCACCGGCGTCCCCTCGCTCTCCAACCCGCAAAACTCATGTGTCCCGAGCAGGTACTGGAGCGGTTCACCGGACGCGCGGCACATCAACAGCAGCCGGGCCAGATCGCCTTGCTCCGCCGAAACCGGACGGTCGCTCTCCAATCGAAGCCGGAGGCCGGTGGTCTGCAGCGCCTGCTCC
>JBJTAZ010000177.1:0-6591 GCA_046091085.1 Nitrospiraceae bacterium | reverse complement strand
GCCCTCGTAGAACAGGTCCTGACACTGGCGAACCCTCCCGTGGAACCGGTTGTTGACGATGACGACTTTGACCGGCAGCGTGCTCACCACCGCCGTGGCCAGCTCCTGGGTGTTCATCTGAAAGCTGCCGTCGCCCGCAATGCAAAGCACCAGCTTGTCCGGAAAGGCGGCCTGCGCGCCCATGGCGGCCGGAAAGCCAAATCCCATGGTCCCCAGCCCGCCGGAGGTCAGCCACCGGTTCGGCTTGGCGAGCTTGAAATACTGTGCCGACCACATCTGATGCTGTCCGACGTCCGTCGAGACGATCGGATCCCGGTCTTTCGTGAGCTCGAAGACGCGCTTGATCAGATGCTGCGGCTTGATCGCGCCGTTTGGGTCCTGCTCGTAGGACAAGGGATGCAACCGTTGCCACTCCCGGATCTGGTCCCACCAGGGCTCCCGCAAATCCTTTTGGTCGCCGTTCACCGTCGCCCGCAGAATCTGCGTCAACTCACGCAGGACCGACTTGCAGTCCCCGACGATCGGGATATCCACATTCACGTTCTTGCGAATGGACGTGGGATCGATGTCGATGTGGATCACCTTAGCGTGAGGACAGAACTCCGACACCTTGCCGGTCACCCGGTCGTCGAACCTCGCGCCAACCGCAATCACGAGATCGGAGTAGTGCATGACCATATTGGCCCAGTAGGTGCCGTGCATGCCCAGCATCCCCATCGAGAGCGGATGCTCACCCGGAAAGGCCCCAAGACCCATGAGGGTCATGTCCACGGGAATGTGGGTCAGCTCGGCCAGTTCCAGGAGCTCTTCCGACGCACCGGAGAAAATTACCCCGCCCCCGACGTAGAGGACCGGCTTCCGCGCCTTCGTGATGGCCTCGGCCGCCTGCTTGATCTGCCACTTGTTACCGTCGTAGGTCGGGTTGTAGCCCCGGATCGAGACGGACCCAGGGTACTTGAACTCCGCCTTGTTCATGGACACGTCTTTCGGAATGTCCACGAGCACCGGGCCGGGCCGGCCGGTCGTGGCCACGTAGAAGGCCTCTTTGATGGTCACGGCCAGGTCATTCACGTCCTTCACCAGAAAGTTGTACTTGGTGCAGGGACGGCTCAGGCCGATGTTGTCCGCCTCCTGGAACGCATCGTTGCCGATCAGGCTGGTCGGCACCTGACCGGAAAAGCAGACCAAAGGCACGGAATCCATATAGGCATCCGCCAACGCCGTGATCACATTGGTCATGCCGGGGCCGGAGGTCACCAGGCAGACGCCGGCCTTGCCCGTCGCCTTGGCATAACCCTCCGCCATATGGCCGGCCCCCTGCTCGTGCCGCGTGAGAATGACGTTAACGTCCTTCTGCTGGTGCAGAATGTCGAAGATTTTCAGCACGACTCCGCCCGGCAGGGCAAAGAGGGTTTTCACCCCTTCGAGCTTGAGGCATTCCAAGAAGATCTCTGCGCCTGTCAGCTTCATATCTCAACTCCCTCTCGCGGAAGACTGAGTCGGCAGCTCCGCGGAAGCTCCTGTCCTTACTAAACGTCAGCCAGGCCGGCCTTCATTCCGGCTTGTGAAATTGCTCGAAGCCCGCTGAAAAACAAGGCAAAAGAGTTTTTCATGCTATCATCGGATATTCCTGAAGTCAATAAGAATCCCGCCGCCCACAGCCCTTCGAAAATGAGAAACCAGGACTATTGACCGCTGTTTGAGCCTCATCATTATAGCCTTAGGCGCCTTGAGCGCCCCACGCAAATGGGGTACGGTACCAGCCCATGGAGCGGCCCTCCTATGCTTGAAGTCACGATCCTGTCGCGCCCGGATTGTCATCTGTGCGAGGTGGTGCTGAAGATCGCCCGCCGCCTGCAGGATGATATTCAGTTCAGCCTGGACAAAGTGGATATCACCGGCGATCCGGACCTGCTCCGCCGCTACGGAACGAAGATCCCCGTTATCCTGATCGACCAGGTCGAAGCCTGTGCCGGCCGGATCACCGAAGGAGACTTGCGACGGGCATTGAAAAAGGCGCGCTGGAGCAGACCTATAAGCCGGATTCTGTCCTGCCTGCGCCGATGGCTCAGGCAGGGATGATCATTTCTCTGGAGTCCGGGTTACCCCGGACTTCGGGCGACCTACCCGAGGACCTCGGCCGGGCCAGCCGATCCGACCTTGCGGTCGGGCGTCCTCCTATTTGGTCTTGCTCCGGGTGACGCTTACCCTGCCGTCTGTGTCACCACAGACGCGGTGGGCTCTTACCCCGCCGTTTCACCCTTACCTGAGCCCTTGCGGGCCATCGGCGGTTTGTTTTCTGTGGCGCCGGTGTCGGATCGCTCCGCCTGGGGGTTACCCAGCACCCTGCCCTGTGGAGTCCGGACTTTCCTCCCGCCGGCAAGCCGGCGAGCGATCACCCGATCTACTCCAGCACGCATATTCAGTATAGGCCCTCAAGGACCGGCGCGCAAGCATCCGCCGGCAAGCCTCCTGCAGATTGACCGCAGCCAATGCCTCTGTTACAGTCCGCCCGCACATCACCCAATCGCTCACGAACAGGCATTCTCCGTGACCACCGAGCACCAGACCATCGGCCAAGCCCGCATCGGCATCGATGAATCGGGCAAGGGGGACTACTTCGGCCCCCTCGTCATTGCCGCCGCCTACGTCACACCTGAACTGGAGCCGGATCTCCGCTTGATGGAGGTGCGCGACAGCAAGCGTATCTCCGATGGCCGCATCCTCGAGATGGCACGAGACCTCAAGCAGGTGTGTCGGCACAGCATCGTGGCAATCGGCCCGGAGCGCTACAATGAGCTCTACAAGAAAATCAAAAATCTCAACCGGCTCCTCGCCTGGGGCCATGCCAGGGCGCTGGAAAATCTGCTGGAGCAAGTGCCCTGCGAGCTGGCGATCGCCGATCAGTTCGGGGACGAACGGTTCGTCCTGAATGCCCTGCAGGACAAGGGGAAACGCATTCGCCTGCTCCAACGGACCAAGGCCGAGTCGGACCTGGCGGTGGCAGCGGCCTCGATCCTGGCCCGCGCCGAGTTTCTCCTCCGGCTCAAGCGGTTGGCGGACGACATCGGCCTGCCCCTTCCGAAGGGCGCGTCACCGCAAGTCGAGCTGGCTGGGCGGATGGTGGTCAAAAAATACGGGCAGGAACGGTTGGGGGCGGTCGCAAAACTGCACTTCAGGACGACGCAGGCGGTGCTGGGACCGGAGGGCGAAACCTAAACGGTTTCCCCCACATCGTACTCTTCTTTTTCCAATGCGGACGGAGCGGCTTGGGCCGTCGCAATCACCTCCCCCTCCCAGTAAAGAATCCGGTGGCAGTAGGAACAAGCCAGTAAGTCCTCTTTCCGTTTGACCTCGGCGATCATCTGCGGCGGCAACTGCAAGCGGCACCCGGAGCAGATCCCGTCGCGCACCGGCACAAGCGCCAGATCCTTCTTCATCGCTTTGAGTTTCTTGTACCGCTCCATCAATTTCTGGTCCACAACGGCAGCCACCGCCGCCTGCTTCTGCTCCAACTGAGCCAATTCCGTCTCCAATTCGGCGGCCAGGGATTCCAACCGTTGCTTCTCGTGGGCAAACGACCGCTCCGCCTCGGTGGCCCTAACCTGCAGATCTTTCACGTCCTTCTGTTTGGCCTCGATCTTTTCCATCAGCACCAGGATCTGTTCCTCGATCTCGCCCTTCTTTTTGTTGGCCATTTCGATCTCGAACAAGTGCGCCTGGTACTCCTTGTTCGTCTTGAGCTCGGACAGGCGGGTCTTCATTTTGTCGGTCTGGGACTCGTGCGCATCGAGGTCGCGTTCGCGGTCCTTGCGTTCCTTCGTCAGCGCATCGAGAGAGGCCTTGGCCTCCTGCTGAAGGCGCTGCACCTCTTTGAAGGGAGCTTCGGCGGCTTGAATCAGTTCGGGGGACTTGCGCTGCTGATCTTTGATCTCCGCCAAGCGGAGACCGAGGGCTTGCAGATCGATAAGCGGCTGAAGCTGCGGGTTCAACAGCGCCTCATAGCCGACATGAAGGATGGACGAAGCACATGCATCGGTGACAGGCGATACCGTAACACAAGCCTTCGAGACGTTTCAAGGGATACCGACGCTCATCGGGGTGCACGGGCGTTCGCGAGCCGTCGATCAGCCGAACGCACCGACTTCGGACGGAATATGGCCCAGCGGCAACACCTGCTGGGCGGCGCCACGTCTGACCGCTTCCTTCGGCATGCCGTAAACCACGCAAGTCACCTCGTCCTGGCCGATGGTCCGCGCACCGGCTTGGCGCATCTCAAGCAGCCCTGACGCGCCGTCGTCTCCCATGCCGGTCATGATGATCCCCATGGCATTAGGCCCGGCGAATTTCGCCACCGAACGGAACAACACATCCACGGACGGGCGATGGCGATTGACCAGCGGCCCCTCGACGACCTCGACGTAGTATTGGGCACCGCTACGCTTGAGCAGCATGTGGCAACCACCCGGCGCCACCAACGCCCGCCCGGCAATCACCCGGTCGTTATGCTTGGCTTCCAGGACTTCGACCTGACAGACGCTGTTCAAGCGTTCGGCGAAGGCCGCCGTGAACTTTTCCTGCATGTGCTGCACGATCACGATCCCCGGCGAGACGCGGGGCAACGCCGTCAGGACCGTCTCCAAGGCTTGCGTGCCGCCGGTGGAAGTCCCGATCGCCACGATGCGCTCGGTCGTCTGGGCCATGGCGTGAGAACCGGCCGGCAGAATAGCGTCAGCCGTCAGCTTCTGTGACGGCTTGACGGTCGATGCCGAACCGGCCCGCAGACATTTTAGGTTGGCCTGGGCCGCCGCCTTGACCGCCTCGATCAGGTGGGCCGACGCATCCTCCAGAAATCGCTTCACGCCGAGTTTCGGCTTGGTGACGATACTGACCGCGCCGGCAGAACAGCACGCCAGCGGAGTGGAGACTATATTACTCGTCGATGACATGGATGCCGTTCGCTCGCTCGCGCGTAAATACCTGGAAGCGGCCGGCTATCAAGTCATGGAGGCCAGCCACGGTGCCGAGGCGCTCACGCTCAGCACCCGCTATCCGGGGCCGATCCACCTGCTCCTGACCGATGTGGTCATGCCCCAGATGAGCGGCCCCGAGTTAGTCGACAACCTTGTGCGTACACGCCCGGAAACGAAAGTGCTCTACATGACCGGGTATACTGACGACGTGCTCTTTCAGCAGGAAGGGTCGAACCGCAGAGGTCCCCTTCTTCACAAGCCGGTATCTCCCGCCACGCTGATCCGAACCGTCCACGAACTGCTGGACACGCCGCGATAACCGCCTTGCCGTTGTCCAGATCGAAGCGGGCGGCTCAACCGAGCAGGATGACAAAAGACCTCACTGGAGGTGCTCAGCGGCCACTCAATCAGCAGGCAGTAATACTGGAGGGTTTCCTCCGACGGCGACAATTTCGAGAATGCGATAGAAAGCCGCCGGCTCAACCGAAGGTTGGAAGGAACATGAACACTGGAGGCAAAAAACTTCTCCGCCCGCACATGATCGAAGTGGGCGGCTCACACGAGAAGGATCATAAAAGGCATCGCTAGAGGCGCTTAGCGGCCACTCAATCTGAAAGTGGCCGCCAAGCAAGCTCGGCGTGGTGGGCCCACCAGGCCTCGAACCTGGGACCAACGGATTATGAGTCCGCCGCTCTGACCACCTGAGCTATGGGCCCTTATCCCGGTAAGGCGCATGGAGTCAGGTGCACGGTGCTTGACCCGACCTCACCCCTGACTGCTTCTTAGATGTTTTCCACGAAGCTCTTGAGCTTCTTGCTCCGGCTCGGATGGCGCAGCTTGCGCAGTGCCTTGGCTTCGATCTGCCGGATGCGCTCGCGGGTGACTTCGAAGTCCTGGCCGACTTCCTCCAACGTATGGTCCGTGCTCTCCCCGATGCCGAAACGCTTCCGCAGCACCTTTTCTTCGCGCGGGGTGAGGGTCTCCAGCGCGCTGTTGATCTGGCGCTGCAAGTCGTAGCGGATCGCCGCTTCGAGCGGAGAAATCGCCTTCTTGTCTTCGATGAAGTCGCCCAGATGGCTGTCTTCCTCTTCCCCGATCGGCGTTTCGAGCGAGATCGGCTCCCGCGCGATCTTGAGGATTTTGCGAACCTTGTCGAGCGGCAGGTCCATGCGCTCGGCGATCTCTTCTGGCAGCGGTTCGCGCCCCAGCTTTTGCACCAGATGCCGCGAGGTCCGGATCAGTTTGTTGATCGTCTCGATCATGTGAACCGGAACCCGGATCGTCCGAGCCTGGTCGGCGATCGCGCGCGTGATGGCCTGGCGAATCCACCAGGTGGCGTAGGTGCTGAACTTATACCCGCGCTTGTACTCGAACTTGTCCACCGCCTTCATCAGACCGATGTTGCCTTCCTGGATCAGGTCGAGAAACTGCAAACCGCGGTTGGTGTACTTCTTGGCGATGCTCACGACGAGGCGCAGGTTCGCCTCGACCAGCTCCGCCTTCCCGCGCTTGACCTTCTCGGCGGCGATGTCCAGGTGCCGCACGGCTTCCTTGATCTCGTCGGTCGTGACCAGCGCCTCTTCCGTCTCCAATTGCCGGATGCGATGCCGGGCGTTCT
>JBJTAZ010000176.1:0-3934 GCA_046091085.1 Nitrospiraceae bacterium | reverse complement strand
GGGCGGTCGTGGTCAAGCGGTGCAAGCCGCAGCAGGATCTCCGCTTCGATTTGCCGGCGGCCGGCCCCAAGACCATCGCCGCGATGCAGGCCGTCAATGCCACGGCGCTGGCCTTGGAGGTCGGGCGCAGCGTATTGTTGGACCGAGTCGAGATGCTCGCGCTGGCGGAGCGGGCGGGGATCGCGATCGTCGGGCTTGCCGGTGAGCCGGGACCGTGACGGTCTTGCGGGTCGGCGTCATTGGAGTCGGGCACCTGGGCCAGCACCATGCCCGTCTCTACGCGGCGTTGCCCGGCGCCCGGTTGATCGGCCTGGTGGATGCGGACGCGGCGCGGGCCCAGTTGATCGCAGAGCGACACGGCACGTCCGTCATGGCGGACCTGCCGTCGCTGCTGAAGCAGGTTGAGGCGGTCAGTGTGGCCGCGACAACCTCGTCTCATTACGGCGTCGTCAAGGCCTGCCTCGAAGCCGGCGTCCACGTGCTGGTGGAAAAGCCCATCGCCGTCACGCCGACCGAGGCCTGGCAGCTGGTCGAACTGGCGCAGCAACGAAAACGGGTATTGCAGGTCGGCCATATCGAACGGTTCAATCCGATCATGCAAGCCATGCGTCCTCATATCCGGAAGCCCGTCTTCCTCGAATGCCACCGGTTGAGTCCCTTCGGCGAGCGGGGCACGGACGTGGACGTCGTGCTGGACCTGATGATTCACGACTTGGACTTGGTGCTGTCCATGAATCCCGGACCGGTCGAAGCCGTGCAGGCCGCCGGCACGCCGGTGCTGACATCGAGCAACGATATCGCCAACGCCAGGATCGAGTTCCGGAGCGGCTGCGTCGCCAATCTCACGGCGAGCCGCGTGTCCACCGCCCGCATGCGGCGGCTCCGGCTGTTTCAACGGGACGCCTATCTGTCGGTGGACTTTCAGACGCGCCAGGGACTCATCTGCCGCAGGAGGGCCGTGGCCGGGGAGCGGCCCGTGATCGACACGGAGGCGGTCCACGGGGGCGAGGGTGAGCCGCTCAAGTTGGAATTGGAAGCGTTTCTCGCGGCCTGTGCGACAGGACAGCCGCCTCCGGTCACCGGAGCGGACGGGGCTGCGGCGTTGGATTTGGCCTATCGGGTGCTGGAGGCGATCGAAACATTCGCGCAGCGCCACACAAGCGCGTGAAGTGCAAGCGGTGATGAGTAATCGGTAAGGAGGATCTCGGCACCGTGGCTTGGCACACAGCACCTCTCACTCATCATCCGTCACGGTCATCATGCCGCGGATTCTGATCGTCACGGGCGAGGCGTCGGGGGACCTGCACGGGGCCAACTTGGCTGCGGCGTTGAAGGCGCAGCGTCCGGATCTCGAGTTGCTGGGAGTCGGCGGGAGCAAAATGGCCGCGGCCGGCGTTCAGTTGTTGAAGGGCATCGAGCGGCTGGACGCGATGGGGCTTCCTGGAATGGCGCAACTTTTCCAGGCCTTCCGCACGTACCGTGCGCTGTCGCGCTTCTTCAGGGAGAACCGGCTCGACGCCGTCGTGTTCATCGACAATCCCGGGTTGAACTTGCGGTTGGCCCGGGCGGCCAAGCGGGTGGGGCATCGGGTCATTTATTACATCGCCCCGCAGATCTGGGCCTGGCATGCCAGCCGGATCCATCTGATCAAACGGGTGGTGGATCTGGTGCTGGTGATCCTGCCGTTCGAGGAGCCGCTGTATCGGGACGCCGGCGTGTCCTGCCGGTACGTGGGCAATCCCGTGTTGGACGCGATCGCGCCGACTTATGACCGGTCCGATCTGCGCAAGCGTTTCGGCGTCGAGCCGGACGCCACTGTCGTCGGGTTGCTGCCGGGGAGCCGGGAGCGGGAGGTTCGCGATCTGTTGCCGATCATGCTGAATGCGGCCGCCGGCTTATCTACCACACCAAGCCAACCGACGTTCTTAGTGGCGCAGGCCTTCTCGGTTCCGTCCGGGCTCATCGCCGAATTGACTGCCGGAGCCAACGTGAAGGTGCACGTCATCCGGGATCAGCCCCACGAAGTGATGGCGGCTTCCGACCTGCTTCTGGCCGCCTCCGGAACGGCGACGCTGCAGGCGGCCGTGATCGGGACGCCTACGGTGCTTCTGTACCGGACCACGTGGCTGACCTACCGGGTTGCGCGGGCATTGATCCAGGTTCCATGGATCGGGTTGGCCAATCTGGTGGCAGAGCGGAGCATCATGCCGGTCTTGATTCAGGACGACGCGACACCGAGCCGCCTGGCCCAGGAGGCCGGCCGGTTGTTGTCCGATGCGGAGGCGAGACGCGCCATGCAGACGGCGATGCGGGAGGTCCGGGATAAGCTCGGCGCTCCGGGCGCCTCCAGACGCGCGGCGGAGGCGATTTTAGACGGGTGTATGGCATGAAGACCTTCCTTCGGCTCATGCGGTATCTGGTCCGCTATCGGGTGCGGCTTGGCGCGGCCTTTGTCTGCTCAGCCGCGGTCGCGGGCCTGTCCGGCGCCTATGCTTGGCTCGTCCGTCCGGTTCTGGACGACATCTTCATCAAGAAAGACGAATGGATGCTCATGGTCCTGCCGGTGGCGATCCTGCTCGTGGCGGTCCTCAAGGGTCTGTTCAATTATGGACAGAGTTACCTGATGAATTATGTGGGGACGCGTGCGGTGGCGGATATCCGCGAGGCGCTGTTTCTTCATCTGATGCGCTTGCCCGTCGGTTTTCATGATGCCAATACCTCCGGTCGCCTCATGTCCCGCGTCTTCAACGACGTCAGCCTCATGGCCAATGCTGTCGCCGGCGTGCTGAAGGATATCTTCCAGCAGGGGTTGACGTTTGTGGCCATGCTGGGGGTGATTTTCTATCAGAACTGGAAACTCGCGGCTGTCTCGATCATCGTGATCCCCATCTCCTCGTTGACGATGGTCCGCATGGGCCAGCGGCTGCGCCGGCTGGCATCGAGCGGCCAGGAGCAAGTCGGAGACATGACCTCGTCGTTGCAGGAATCGCTGGCCCGCATCCGGCTCGTGAAAGCATTACGGTGTGAAGTGGCTGAGACGGAGCGGTTTTCGCGCAGCAAAAAAGCCTATATACGGACGGCGATGAAAGCGATTCAGGTTTCGTCCCTTGCGTCTTCCCATATGGAAGTGATCGGCGTCGTAGGCGTGGCGGCCATCATCTGGTATGGCGGCTATTTGGTGATCCACGGGGCCATGACGCCGGGGGCGTTTTTCTCGTTCCTGGCGGCGATGTTCATGGCCTACACGCCGATCCGGCGCCTGGCCGGGGCCAACAATACGGTCCAACAAGCGTTGGCCGGAGCCGAGCGGGTCTTCGAGGTGCTGGATTTGGAAACGGAGCAGGCGCGGGACCGGGGGAGGCAGGAGCTCCCCGCCATCGGTCGGACGCTGGAATTGAGAGGGGTCACGTTTCAGTACGAGGGGACCGACAAGCCGGCCTTGACCGACATCAACCTGACGATCCGGACCGGAGAGGTTGTGGCGCTAGTCGGCAGCAGCGGCGCCGGCAAGAGCACGCTGGTCAGCCTGGTGCCGAGGTTTTACGATCCCACGGCGGGCGTTATTCTGCTGGATGGCCGGAACATCCAAGAGGGGACATTGGCGTCTTTGCGTCGGCACATCGGGATCGTCTCGCAAAGCACCGTGTTGTTCGACGACTCCGTGCGGAACAACATTGCCTACGGCCGGGCGGAGGCGACCGATGATGACGTGGAGGCCTCGGCCAAAGCCGCCTACGCGGACGAATTCATCCGGCGCCTGCCTGAGGGGTATGCCACGCTGATCGGGGAGAACGGGGTCAAGCTGTCGGGTGGTGAGCGGCAGCGGTTGGCGATCGCGCGGGCGATTCTCCGCGACCCACCGCTGTTGATTCTGGATGAGGCCACTTCCTCGCTGGATTCCGAGTCCGAACGGGTATGGGACCAGGAAGCGATC
>JBJTAZ010000175.1:0-6496 GCA_046091085.1 Nitrospiraceae bacterium | reverse complement strand
GGTCCATGACCGGGTGATTGCCCGCATGGTGGCCGAAGCTGAGTTTGTATGTGTTCAGTCCCAAGGCCAATCCCAGGATTTGATGCCCCAGGCAGATGCACAGGAGCGGGCGCCAGCCGATCAGTTGCCGGAGCGATTCCGCCGCATAGGGCACGGCTTCCGGATCGCCGGGTCCGTTGGAGAACATGATCCCGTCTGGATTCATGGCTTTCACGGCGTCGGCGGTGGTCGAGGCCGGCACGACGGTGACGGAGCAGCCGACGTCCACGAGACGCCGCAAGATATTCTGTTTCACGCCGAAGTCGTACACGACCACCCGGAACGGCCGATTCCCCGTCTTGCTGGGTTGGCCGGTGGCGGCATTCGGCACGGTTTCCGGAGGCCAGGCGCCCGAGCCTTCCGTCCATTCATAGGGTACGGCGCAGGTCACGGAAGCGGCCAGGTCACGGCCGACGATGGCCGGGGCGGTTCGGGCTTTTTCGACCGCCCGCTTGGGGTCGAGGTCCAGATGCGAGATGACGGCTTGCTGGCAACCTCGATCCCGCAACTGGCGGGTGAGGGCGCGGGTGTCCAACCCTTCGATGCCGACGATGCGCGCTTCCGTCAGGTACTCGCCGAGGCCCAGTTCGGCGCGCCAGTTGCTGGTGGTGCGGCTGGATTCTTTGACCACGAATCCTTCGACCCACATGCGGCGGGATTCGACGTCCGAACGGTTCACACCGTAATTGCCGATATGGGGGCAGGTCATCGTAACAATCTGGCCCTTGTAAGATGGATCGGTCAGGATTTCCTGATAGCCGGTCATGGAGGTGTTAAAGACCAGCTCGCCGACGGTCTCGCCGGCAAAGCCGAGCGCCCGTCCCTCGAAGACGGTCCCGTCCGCCAACGCTAAAATTGCCTTCTTCATGCGTCTGTCTGCTTCATGCCGGCCCAGCGGGACACTTTCACCGCCAACAGTCCGATACCGAGACCCAGATTCACCATATATAAGGCTCTCACGATGGTATGGGTCCGAAAGAAGGCGTCATAGGCTTCTTTTTTCGCCGCCTCCCCCTGCGCGGCAAAGGCCTGCTCTTGAAGCGCCACGGAGGCGGGTCCCAGTGCCAGGATGATCAGGGTGGCGATCGCGATCATGAGGCTCAGGAGAATGCCTTCGGTTCGGCTCACGCGGCCGCCGGCCGCTCCCCCTTCTTCGCCCCTGAATCGCCAGAGCCGCCATCCGGTCGTGCCGGCCAACAGAGCCATCGCGGCGATGGTCAGACGATTATACCCGTCGAAGACCCTGGTGAGGAAGCGCCCTCCCGGCTCCATCCCGAACGAGTTGAACACGGCCGGAATGACCGCTCCGACGATCACGACCAATCCCCCCACCCAGACCGCCAACGCCACCGATTCCAGCGTGTGACACAGAACCAATCTCCGCGCTGCGCTCCGTCCCATCTGCCCATCAGCCGTTGGTAAACTCATAGACCGTCCGCCCGCCCACAAGAGTTCGGATGACGCGGCCCTTGACCTTCCAGCCGGCGAAGGGGCTGTTCTTGCTTTTGGAGCGGAACCGGGACGGGTCCACTTCCCACGCCTGCTGTTGGTCCACCAGTACGAGATCCGCGTCCGCGCCGGGCGCCAGGCTGCCCTTGGCGAGGCTGAAGGCCTTGGCCGGCTCGGAGGTCAGCTTGGCGACCGCCTGCTCCAATGAAAGGACCCCTTCCTCCACCAGGGCCAGCGTCAGCGACAGCGCCGTCTCCAACCCGACGATCCCGAACGGCGCGTCGGCAAACACGCGCTGCTCATCCTGGACCGCATGGGGCGCATGGTCCGTGGCGATCACGTCGATGGTGCCGTCCGCCAGGCCCGCCTTGATGGCCTGCACGTCCTGCCAGGCGCGGAGCGGCGGATTCATCTTGGCCAAGGTGTTGAATCCACGGACGGCTTCCTCAGTCAGGGAAAAGTGATGAGGGCAGGCTTCGGCCGTAACGCGGATGCCCCGTGCCTTGGCTTCGCGCACCATCCGGACCGAGCCGGCCGTGCTGACGTGGGCGAGGTGCAGTCGGGCGCCGGTCAATTCGGCCAGCGCAATGTTGCGCGCGACCATCACGTCTTCCGACGCGGCGGGAATGCCGGCCAGACCCAACTCCGTGGATACCAAGCCCTCGTTCATGCAGCCGCCTTCGGAGAGATGCAGGTCTTCGCAATGGTCCACCACGGGCAGGTCGAAGGCCAGGGCATATTCCATGGCCCGTCGCATCACCAGGCTGTTCATCACCGGCCGCCCGTCGTCCGAAATCGCCACGCAGCCGGCGCGGCGCAAATCGCCGATTTCCGCCAGCTCCTTCCCTTCCGAGCCCTTGGTAATGGCGCCAACGGGAAACACCGTGCAATTGCCGGCGGCGCGGGCTTTTTCCAAAATAAATTCCGTGACGGACTGGCTGTCGTTGACCGGGTTCGTGTTGGGCATGCAGCAGACCGAGGTAAAGCCTCCGGCCACGGCCGAGGCGCCGCCGGTTGCGATGGTCTCCTTGTACTCGAAGCCCGGCTCGCGAAAATGGACGTGCAGGTCCACGAAGCCTGGCAGGACGAGCTTGCCGGTCGCGTCGATCACGGTCACGGAACCCTTGTCGTTCCCGGCGGCCCGGACGTTGGGGCCGATCGCCACGATCTTGCCCTGCTCGATCAGGACGTCCGCCGGACCGTTGAGCCGACCCGGATCGATGACCCGCCCGCCTTGAATCAAAGTGGCCATGTCAGTTGGCTCCTGCCAGAAGGTAAAGAACCGCCATGCGGACGGCCACCCCGTTCGTCACTTGGTCCAGAATGACCGAGGAAAGGCTGTCCGCCACGTCCGGCGCAATCTCCACGCCACGGTTGATGGGGCCTGGGTGCATGATCAGCGCCCCGGCGTTCGCCAGCCTGGCCCGCTCGGCGGTCAGGCCGTAGAGACGGGAATATTCGCGGATCGTCGGGAACAGGGCCCGCCCCTGCCGTTCCAGCTGCAGGCGCAGCATCATGATCACGTCCACGCCCTTCAGGGCTTCGTCCCTGTCGGAGTAGACCTTGGCGCCCAGGCGGTCGAGGCAGGCCGGGATCATCGTGGGCGGCCCCACGGCGCGAACGTCCGCGCCCAGCTTGGTGAGGGCATAGATATTCGACCGGGCCACGCGGCTGTGCGCGACGTCCCCGACGATGGCCACCGTCAGGCCCTTGAATGCCAGGTGCTTCTCGCGCATCGTGAAGAGGTCCAGCAGCGCTTGCGTCGGGTGCTCGTGCCAGCCGTCCCCGGCGTTGATCACCGAGGATTTGACGCCTCGGGCCAGGGTCTCCGCCGCCCCTGCCGCCGGGTGGCGCAGCACGATGATATCGGCTTGCATCGCTTCGATGTTGCGCGCCGTGTCCAGGAGCGTTTCGCCTTTGACCACGCTGCTGGAAGAGGGGGAAAAGTTGATCACGTCGGCGCTGAGCCGCTTGGCGGCCAGCTCGAACGACGTGCGGGTTCTGGTGCTGGGCTCGAAGAAGAAATTCACCACGGTCTTGCCTCGGAGCGCCGGCACCTTTTTGATCTCGCGGCCGCTGACCTCCTTGAAGGAGTCGGCGGGTTCTAAAATCAACATGATCTCGTCCGGTGTCAGCGCGGCGACGCTGGTCAAATCTTTTTGCTTGAGGCTCATGGTGTGCCTCCGTTCAGAATGACAACCCGGTCCTCTTCGCCCTCTTCTTCAAGGAACACGTGCACGTTTTCGTCCCGCGAGGTGGGGATGTTTTTCCCGATGAAGGTGGCCTTGATCGGCAATTGCCTGTGGCCCCGGTCCACGAGGACGGCCAGTTGGATTTCAGCCGGACGGCCCAGGTCGATGAGTCCGTCCATGGCCGCCCGGATCGTCCGGCCGGTGAACAGGACATCGTCCACCAGTACGACCTTCATGTCCGAGATGTTGAACGGGATGGACGTCTTGCGGATGACCGGTTGCTCTTTCCGGAGGGCCAGATCGTCCCGATAGAGCGTAATGTCCAGGTCGCCGAGGGGGACTTCCCCGCCTTCGATGCTCTGGATGCGCTTGGCCAGCCGGTGCGCCAAATGGACGCCGCCGGTCCGGATCCCCACCAAGGCCAGTCCCTCGAAGCCCTTGTTGCGTTCCAGGATTTCGTGGGCGATGCGCGTCAGGGCCCGCGCTACCTCATGCCCGTCCATGATGAGCTTTTCGTGCTGTCGGGTCATAAAAGACAGGTCCGAAAGTCTGAAAGTCGGAAGGTCTGACAGTCAAAAAGGACTGTAGGACTGTTCACCTTTCGACTGTTGGACGGATGTGAGCATAAAAAAACCTTCCCGCCGTAGATCGGCAAGAAGGTCGTGGTGTCGGCGACGGCGCACTGCGGGCCGTGATGCATGATTCAGGCTCCTTGCTCACCTCACTGGATGAGCGTTAAAGGCAGCCGCATCTTACTGGGTGGGATGGCGGGTGTCAAGAACGGGATTGAATCCGGCAGACGATTTAGGTCCGGCTTATGGCTTCGCCACGGCAGAGGGCCTGCCAGAGCGGGAGCCGGTCGGCCAGGCCACAGCCGGTGAGGTAGCCAATGTCCATCGGGGGGGGCGTTTCGCCCATGGCCGTCGCTTGTTCTTCTTCTTCCACGGTGTTGGCCACGTGCACGGCGGCCACTGCGGCGGCATTGGAGCCGGAGCAGAGAGACGGCTCATGATGGTAGGCCACGGCATCCACGACGATCGGGCTCAGGTTCCATTTGCCGAGCAGGTACCCGCCCACCTCCGCATGGGTGGCGCCGAAGACTTCTCGCTCCGCGCCCCATTCGGACAGGCCACGGTCGCGCATGATCGCGAGGGTTTCGGTGTATTGGTCCGGCATGTTCGTTGCCAGGACCAGGGTGCCGACATCGTGCAGCATGCCGGCGGTGAAGGCGTCGTCCACCAGCCCCTGTTCGGCGCCTTCCTGCCGGATGATGTCGCGCGCATGGACGCCGACGGTCATGCCGTGCTGCCACAGAACCTCCAGCGAGAAAAACGGCAGCTTGCTCTGGTCGAACTGGGCGAAGACGTTGCGCGACAACACCAGGGACTTGATCGTCGTGAGGCCGAGCAGCGCGACAGCCTGCGCGGGGCTGGAGACTTTCATCCGTAAGCCATAGAAGGGGGAATTCACCACCTGCAAGATCTTCGTCACCATCCCCATGTCTTTGGCGATGATGCGGGCGGCTCGGTCGACGCTCACGTCTTCCGAATGCATGATGTCGATCAGTTCTCGGTATAGGGACGGCAGACTCGGGAGCGTCTGCATCTCGGAGATCAGTTGTTGCAGTGATGCGCTGACCTTGAGGTCGGACGGCTGGCTCATTAGCGGCTTCCTTCCTTCAGTCGGTGGGGCCCGGCACTGGGGCCGAGCCCTCCTCTGGAGTCTCATCGGTCAAACGCCGGAGAAACTTGACGGTACCCGAGTCAGTTAGTGTTTGGTGACGAGGAAGAGCATGAGTTCCGGCTTGAGGCGTGCCGTGGGCAGGATGGTCCGATGCATGGCGAAGGTCGGCAGGTCCTCCACCGGGGTTTGCTGCAGGAGGGTGAGCCCCGCAGAGGCGAGATGGGTGTGCATGGTGTGAGGTCCGACCAGGAAGATGAGGCCTCCAGGTTGCAAGGCTGAGGCCACTCGCCGGCAGGCCCGTTGGAGCCGATCGGCTTGTGCATGGTCCTGGTAGGGAACCCAGGCGAAGATCACGTCATAGAGCTGTTTGTAGGCGGACTCGTCTTGGCCGGTTGCCGGCAGGAATTTGACGCGAGAGAGCCAATCCAGATGGCCGGCCTGAGCCAATTGATTCCAGAGCAGCTGGGCCTGCTTCTGGGCAAAGGCCGGCTGGTCATACAGGACGGTGTGGTTGCGCGGCTGGTCCAGTCTGGCACAGGCGGTGATGGCCGCGTCGAAACCGTGGATCAAGATGTTCGTACTGCGGCTGATGCGCGACGACAGCTCCGGGACTTGTTCGATCATGTCCTGGAGGTAATCGGCGACGAAGGGCTGAGCCTCGAGCTCGCCGATCTCCCGGTCATCGTCCGGATAGATCAGGACAGCCGCAAAGGCCTGTACCGGTTCTACAGCGAAGGGGGAGCCGCGAAAGACCGACTGCCATCCTTCCCCTCTCAGCTCGGCGCCCTTGGCGCCGGCTTCGTTGTCCTTCAGCTTGCCCCACGCCGAGTTGAGCGGAATAGTCAGCGTCTGTCCCCGACTCTCCAGCCGCAGCGCTCCGCCGCTCACCGAGACGCTCCGCTCGCAGGGGGCCAATCCTGTGGCGTTTGGCTTGACGAAGGGCAGCCCGGTCGGATCGTCGGCCTTGGTGGCCTTCAGGACGATCTCTCCTCTGATGGTGATGCAGAGCCGGTGCGCCTGATCGAAATAGCGTCGTGGCGGATCGGGTGCGGGCAGCCAGCGCACTTCATGCGAGTGCGCCTGATCCATGAAGAGCGGGCAGGGATCGCCGCCGCCAGGCCGGTGCGGGGTGA
>JBJTAZ010000174.1:0-7232 GCA_046091085.1 Nitrospiraceae bacterium | reverse complement strand
TCGTCGAGGCGATGATGCCGAAGGTCGTGCCGTCAGGGAGGCGGTACCGCTGCGCCGGCGCCGAACTCGTCGCGGCGATCGGCTCGATCGCCCCATACCGCCGGCCCAGCGAAACAAGGATGGCGTCGCGCGAGAACACTTTGCTCAAGGACCAGTCCGTGGCTCCGCCCACATCCATGTACTCGATGAACCGCACCTCGGCGCTCACACGCTTGCCGTACTCGATGAGGTCAGCCAATTCGTCGTCGTTGAACCCCTTAATCACCACGGTATCCAGCTTGAGGCCGGTCAAGCCAAGCCTCAGGCTGGCCTCAATGCCCTCCAGCACCTGGGCATGCGTGTCGCGCCGAGTCAGCGTCCGAAACCGTTCCGGCTTCAAGGTATCCAGGCTCACGGTGACCCGATGCAATCCCGCGTCATACAGCGCCTCGGCTTGTTCCGCCAGGAGAATGCCGTTGGTCGTCAGTGCGGTCTCCGCGATCCGGCGGTTGTCCCGCAACATACGGATCAATGTCGGCAGGTTCCGGCGCAGGAGCGGCTCTCCGCCGGTCAGACGCACCTTGTCCACGCCCAACTGCGTAAACAGGTCCGTCAACATGTACAGTTCTTCAAAGCTCAGGAGGGTTTCGCGGGGCAGCCAGCCGTATTCCTCCTCCGGCATGCAGTAATTGCAGCGGAGATTGCACCGATCCGTCACGGACAGCCGAAGACTCTTGAGAGGCCGCCCGAAGGTATCATTGACGGTCATAGGCGTTGGCAAGTGCATGGGGCTTATAATCCGTGATCGCCCAATTCTTCCAATTCACGCCTCACGTCTTTACGGATGCTCCTCCACCCAGACTTCCCCTTCGGGCGTCTGCTCGAGCTTCCAAATCGGCGTAATCTGTTTCAGCTCGTCGATGCACCACTTGCAGGCCCGGAAGGCCTCGGCCCGATGTTCCGCGCCGACGATGATCAGCACGATGTTCTCGCCGATGTCGATCTTGCCATACCGGTGCAGGATCAGCACTTCGAGCACATCGAAGTCCTTGAGCGCCCGTTCGCGAATCTCCCGCAATTTCTTCTGGGCCATGCCCTCGTAATGTTCGAACGTGATGCCGCTGACGTCGCGGCCCTTCGAGCGATCCCGTGCCGTGCCGAGGAAGGCGGAAATTCCGCCGATGCGCCGGGACCGACGCCGCACCCGGTCGAGCTCCGCGTCGATGGAGAAGTTCTCGCGTTGGACGCGCACCAGCTCCGCCTCGTCCTCGGAGCCGTCGGCCCCCATCGCGCCGCCAGCAAAGGGGGGCAGCAAGGCCACTTCGTCGCCGTCCTTGAGTTCCGTATCTTCGTGGGCAATGTCCTGATTGACCGATACCAGGACCTTCTTTTTGTGGATCAATTCACCGATCTGCGGATGGCACTCGTCCAAGAGCTTTACCAAATCCTTCACACAACGCCCGCCGTTCAAGGCGAGCGACAAGGTGCTCTGGTTATTCGCCAGTTGTTTGGTGAGGCCGAACAGCTTGATCGTAATCATGAGGGATGTCTGAATTAGGGTTGCGCGGTTACGGTTGCCTGCGCGTATACGTGCCCGACTTCCCGCCCGATTTGGACAGCAAACACACGTCGCCGAAGCTCATGGCCTTGTCCACCGCCTTGCACATATCGTAGATCGTCAGCGCCGCCACGGACACCGCCGTCATGGCTTCCATCTCCACGCCGGTCTGGCCCGTGGTCTTGGCCGTGGCGGTAATCGTAATCGCGCAGCGGCCCTGCCGATCCGGCTCGACTTCTTCCGAAAAATCCACATCCACGCTACTTAACAGGAGAGGATGGCACATCGGGATCACATCGGGGGTCCGCTTGGCGCCCATCACCCCGGCCACTTGAGCCACGGCCAGCACATCCCCCTTGGCGATCTGCCCCTGCCGGATTTTCCCCAACGTTTCCGGCGACATAAAGACCGTCGCCTGAGCCGTGGCCACCCGCTCCGTGGCATGCTTGGCGGTGACATCCACCATGCGCGCCCGCCCGGATTCGTTGAAATGCGTAAACTCAGCCATTTTTCTCAGCGAAATCAGAGATTTTCAACAGAGAGCCAGAGCGGCCAATTATAGAAGTCGCCAGGAAGGCGAGTCAAGCACCATCCTTGACTCTCGCCTGATCCATCCGGGAGAATGCCACCTATGGAGGATCGGATCATCATCGAGCGATTGGAGTTTTTTGGCCACTGCGGGGTGACGCAGGAAGAACGGCAGACCCCCCAGCCAGTCGGCGTCGACCTGGAGCTGACCTATCCCCCATCGGCATTCGGTCGAGCCGCGGCTCAGGATGACATTGCCTTGGCCGTGGACTATGCCAAGGTCGCCGATCGGATCGTCCAGCTCGGCACGGCCAAGCCCTTCGCCCTTGTGGAGACCTTGGCTGAACAGATCACGACCATGGTCTTTGCGGAATTTCCCGTGTCGGACCTTCGCCTCTGGGTCCGCAAACTCGCCCCGCCGCTCAAAGATGTGCGTGGCTCGGTCGGCGTGAAGGTGGAACGGGCCCGCACAGCGGCAGTGCCAGATCCGCCCCCGGCCCCGTTTCTTCAGGAACAGCTTGCACGCCTGCCGAAAGGCACCGTCTTGGATCTGGCGTCAGGCCAGGGACGAAACGCCCTCTACCTAGCCGGCTTGGGCTATGCCGTCGAAGCGGTGGATCGGGACCAGCAGGCCCTCACGACCCTGGCCGATACAGCCGGCCGCCGCCACCTTCGTAACCTGACCACCAGACAGATGGATCTGGAATCCGACCCGGTCCATCCGCCGGACCTGGGCGCGGAGCGATACGACGTGATCCTAGTCTTTTTCGATCTGCACCGTCCGTTGTTCCCCGCCTTGCTCCGGGCGCTGAAGCCTGGCGGCCTGCTGATCTACGAGACCTTTCTCATCGACAACCACCTGCGCCGGCAGCATCCGAAACGCAAAGAATTCTGCCTGGCCCACAACGAACTGCTGCGCCTGATCGGCCATTTACAGGTGCGACACTATGACGAAGGCGAACACGAGGGCAGGCACGGGCAGGAGTCTGCCTTCACGGCTCGCCTGGCGGCCCAGCGAACACCATAGCGAGGCATGGACGACACCATGAGCCGCATTGACTTGCATCTCCACACAACCCACTCGGACGGCAGCCTATCGCCGGCCGAGGTGCTGGCGCTCGCACACAAGGCCGGCGTCACCGCGCTGGCCATCACCGACCATGACATTACCGACGGCATCCCCGAGGCCATTGCGGCTGGAGCCGACCTGGGAATCGAGGTCATTCCCGGCATCGAGATCAGCTCGCAGTTCCAGGACAGCGAACTGCACATTCTCGGCTACTTCCTGGACTGGAAGGACCAGGAACTGAACCGGCAGTTGGCCGGCTTGCGTGCCAGTCGCCATCGGCGCAACCCGCTCATGGTCCAAAAGCTCAACGAGCTGGGCTTGGACCTGACCTATGAGGAAGTCCGGAACCTGGCCGGCACCGAATCGGTGGGCCGCCCCCACAGCGCCCGCGTCCTCATGGACAAGGGCTACGTCCAGTCGGCCAAAGAGGCCGTCGACCGATACCTGGGCAACGGCAAGCCCGCCTATGTCCGGCGTGAGCTGCCCGAACCGGCCGAAGCGATCGGCTGGATCAGAGCGGCCAAGGGCATTCCGGTCCTCGCTCACCCGACCTGGGTTCGCCTGGACGAAGGCAGCCTGCTGAGACTCTGCGAAACCCTGAAAGGCGTGGGACTCATGGGCATCGAGGTCCATTACAGCACGCACAAGCGAACCCAGACCGCCGAATATCTCAACATCGCCAAACGCCTGGACTTGCTGGTGACAGGCGGGAGCGATTTTCACGGGCTTACGAAACCGGATATCGAGGTGGGCGTGGGGCGCGGAGGACTGAAAGTTTCGAGCAAGCTGCTGGAGCCGCTTCGGGCCGCCGCTGCCCGGTAACCGCAGGGCCGCAACGGCACCTCATCGAATAGCCGCTCGCCCCTCACCCGGAAGAGAGCCGTCCATGAATATCAAGAGGCACAGCATCCTGGGTCTGGCGATGGCGATAAGCCTGGAAGCCGGATCGGCCTGGGCCTCAGGCATCAGCCTGCTCCAAAGCGATCAAGGGACGGCGGGGATGGCCTACGATTTCGGCGGGGTGCGGCTGGTTCCCGACCAGCGCGGGACCACGGGCATGACGTACAACTATGGCGCCATCCAGCGGTACCAGTTCAGCGACGCCAACGGCCGCATGGACACGGGCACCATCTACCGTTTACAACCACAAGCCCATCCCACCCTGCCGGTGCCATCCACGCCGGTGACCCCGCTCATGCCTATCGTTCCCTATGGAGGCGGACTGAGCCCGCAGAGTCATTCGGGGGGCAGTCATTGGCGAGGCGGAACGGGACGGTAGCCTGATATGCAACGAGGCAGGTCCGGTCTAGTTCTCCGGCGCTTCCACGATGTGATTTTCGAACCGCGTGCAGCCTTCCGCCAACAGCCGGTTGGTCAGCATTTCGCCGGGCCACTCGATCGGCAGATCGGCCGTGAACACCCAGACATCCGGCGAGGTCCAGACCGGACCATGCTCTTCCGGCAGTTCGGGATCGAACAGATCCGTCCAGACGGGCATGTACACCCCGTTGCCGCATTGCGTGTGCAGGTGCACGATCGTCCGGCTGCGCACCACCGGATCCAACTCCCGCCAGACCGCCACGGTTTCATCCGCCAGTCGGTGCAACCGCACCGCGTTCTGGGCGTCGAACAACGCGTAGGCCGCATAGACCGGCGCTTCGATCATCTGCGGCGCGGGGGCCAGTTCGGGACATTGCGCCACCAACCCGGCCAACAAGGCTTGGCGGTCCGCATCCTCCAACACTTCCGGCAGCCCATGATCGGGTGAGCCGATCAGTTCGAAGATCAGATAGGCCGTGGATTCCACCGGTGCATGCAACCGCGCCGCCATGTATTGCCGGCGCTGGGACTCGGCCAGGGCCGATGTGTGATCGTGCAGGCCGTGCAACGTCAGCAATTCCAGGGTGGCGTCGGTCAAGAGACGGGGCTCCGCCAGTACGACCGTGCCGGGAGTCAGCCGCAAATACTTGTGCAACAAGTCGGCGGTCGAGAGCGGATCGATTTTCAATCCCAACGGCGTGGGTAAATTCGCTTGCAGCGGCAGCTCCAACGCCGCCATCACGGCGTAGGTCGGTTTTTCGTCCGGCTCCCCGTCCATCATCACCGAACAGGCGGCCTCCGCCAACAGGTCGAACAGCCACTCGGCCATTTCCTCGTCGAGCGCGGCCATCACGGTGAGCAGGTCCTGCTCCCGGTCCTGTTCCAGAAACGCTTGAAGCGTGTCCACGGCGGCGTCGGCATCCCCATGGTCATGCCGGCGCGCGTTGATGAGATGGATCAGATCGCGCGTCAAGGGATCGGGCCTGTTCCAACTACTCATCCCCGCCTCCTGTTTCCTGCCCTGCCGCGATCGGCCAATCCAAACCGCCCGACTTCCCGGCGTCCATGTTGCCAAACTTCCCTAGGCTGAGGCAAGCCCCTCGAAAACGATACACGCGGAGCAATGACCACTCCGCCATGCATCACTCTCCGATCACTTTCACCAGCACGCGCTTCCGACGGCGCCCGTCGAACTCGCCGTAAAAAATCTGCTCCCAGGGGCCGAAGTCCAGCCGCCCCTCCGTGATCGCCACCAGCACCTCCCGCCCCATGATCTGCCGTTTGATATGCGCGTCGCCGTTGTCCTCGCCGGTCTCGTTGTGCCGGTACGTTGCCTGCTGCGGCGCCAGCCGCTCCAAAAATTCGTCATAGTCCTTGAGCAGGCCCGGCTCATCGTCGTTGATGTACACGCTGGCTGTGATGTGCATGGCGTTGACCAGCACCAGCCCCTCCCGCACTCCGCTCTTCTTCACGACGGCATCCACCAGCGGCGTGATGTTCAGATAGCCGCGGCGCGTCTACGTCTCGAACCAGAGCTCTTCGCGGTAGGATTTCATGGGGAGGTCTGGCGAATGGCCAGGACCATTCTGCCTCAGGCTTCCTGCCGGATGCAAGGCCGCCGACACGCCCTCTCGTTCCCGCAGCGGCTTTCGATTATAATACTACTTGAATATCGGCAAGCCCGGTCGCCTGACCTGCGGGGTTTTCGGTTCATGCGTCGCACCCAGCCAGTCCCTCGCCTCTCGGTCAACGCACGCGCAGTCCTGCGCCGCCGGTACCTCACCAAGAACGCCGACGGCACACCCATTGAAACGCCGGCGCAGCTGTTCCGGCGTGTGGCGGACGATATCGCCACGGCGGAACCCCTCTACGGCGAAAACGGAGCTGCCCGCTTGCGGGCGGCCCGGCAGTTCTTCACACTGATGCGCCGTCTCGACTTCCTGCCGAACTCGCCGACCCTCATGAATGCCGGACGTAGGCTGCAACAACTCTCCGCCTGCTTCGTCCTGCCGGTAGACGATTCCCTGGAGTCGATTTTCGAGGCGGTGAAAGAGCAGGCCCTCATCCATCAATCGGGAGGCGGGACCGGATTTTCCTTCAGCCATCTGCGCCCCAAGCAGGACCGTGTAGCCTCCACCAGCGGCGTCGCATCCGGCCCGGTGTCGTTCATGCGCGTCTTCAACATGGCCACCGAAGTCATCAAGCAGGGAGGCACCAGGCGCGGGGCCAACATGGGCATCCTGCGCGTCGACCATCCAGACATCCTGGACTTCATCGCCGCCAAGCGCCTGCCGGGAGAACTGACGAACTTCAATCTTTCCGTCGGCATCACGGATGCCTTCATGCGGGCGCTGGCACGGAAACAGCCCTACGCCATCGTCAACCCGCGCACCGGCCGGCGCGTCGCGCAACGTCCCGCCGCTCTGGTCTTCGACCGCCTCACGGAAGCCGCCTGGGAGTCGGGCGAACCGGGCGTGGTCTTTCTGGACACGATCAACGCCGCCAACCCCACCCCGCACATCGGCCGCATCGAGGCCACGAATCCCTGCGGCGAACAGCCGCTGCTCCCCTACGAGTCCTGCACACTGGGCTCCATCAACCTGTCGCAATTCGTGACCGGTGCCAGCGGACGCGCGCGCATCGACTTCGACCGCCTGGGTTCCGTCATCCCGACCGCCGTGCGATTTTTGGACGACGTGCTCGACATGAACGACTACCCCCTGCCGGAGATCGAGGCCATCACGAAAGGCAACCGCAAGATCGGCCTCGGCGTGATGG
>JBJTAZ010000173.1:0-3385 GCA_046091085.1 Nitrospiraceae bacterium | reverse complement strand
CCTTGTAGGCGAGGAGGTTACCAAAGACGGCGGGCGAATCGCGTGAGACCACAGCCGATCCCGCCGTCATGGTGAGGGCGATGCCGCCCTTGGCCTTCTCCACATGATAGAGGCGGTAGCGATCCTTGGGCATGCCGTCCTCGCTGCCGTTGGGTTCGTGCGAGGTCGACATGATGCGGTTCTTCAAGGTCAGATGCTTGAGCTTGAAGGGCTGGAGCAGGGGATCGCTGGAACGAATGAGTGTCGTCATTGGGTGGCGGGGGCTGTTGCGGTTGTGAAGAATCCTGTGACTTCGCGGCCGTGGGCGGGATCGCGCGGCACGAGGAAGGAAACGAGGAAACCAAAGGCGGCGATGCCGCAGCCGATCCAGAACACCCAGGTGTAGTGGATGTCCCACAGGAGGCCGAGCGGGATCGGGATGAAGACGGCGGCGATGTGGTTGATCGAGAAGGCAACACCCGCCGTTGGCGCCATGTCGGCCGGATCGCCGATCTTCTGGAAGTAGGTGCGGTGGGCGATCGACATGGAGAAGAAGGCGTTGTCGAGCATGTAGAGGAAGGCGGCGATCCACGGATTTGAGACCAGCGCATAGGCGGCAAACACTGCCATCAAACCGGCGTGCTCAACAAGAATTGAACGGCGCTCGCCCCAGGTTTCGATGAAGCGGCCAAGACGGGGGGCGATGAGAATGGTGAAAACGGCATTGGCGAGGAGGAGAAGCGTCATGTCCGACACGCGGTAGCCGAACTCCTGCACCATCATCAGGACGGCAAAGACGATGAAGATCTGGCGCCGGGCGCCGCCAATGAAAGTGATGAGATAGTAGAGCCAGTAGCGGCGACGAAAGACGAGATGCTTGCGCTGGGCCGTGCCACCCTCGAAATAGGGAAAGGTCAGCCAGACGGCGAGGCCGATGGCGGCGGCTACAGTGCCGCTCGCCAGGAAAACCCAGACAAAGTCGAGGGCGAGCCATGTCCAGGTGACGTAGATGAGGCCATAGGCGATGATGGTCGCAAGCGAGGCGATGGCGCTGATGCGGCCAAGCCGGCTGGGCGCCACAGCCTTATCGAACCACTGCAGGGCCAGCGATTGGGCCACCGTCTCATAGTAATGGAAGCCAAGTGACTTGAGGACGGTCGTGGCATAGAAGCCGAAGGCGGTTGGGAAGAAGCCGGTGATGGAAACGCCGACGCCGATCGTCAGCACCGACAGGATGGCAAGCGTCTGCTCGCGCATGATGATGAGGGGCAGAACGGCGGCGAAGGCAAGAAAGCCCGGAATCTCCCGAACAGTGTGGAGAATTCCCTGCTGCTCGCCGCCGAAACCGATCACTTCCACGGCGTAGTTGGTGTGGAGCGCGTTCCAAGACGAGAAGGCAAAGCTGTTAGCGGCCGCCATCAGCGCCAGGGCCAGGAACGGCGTGCGCCAGCCCTCAACCTTCGACAATGGAATTCCCCCGCCTGCCATGGTCAGCCCTATAGCAGAGGGAGGCGCCCCGCTCACGGCAAAAGGCCATGAGCGGAATGCAGGCGTTCAATGCCCAAGAAGGGGTTTCAGCAGGCGCAGAATTCGGGGTGGCAGGCTGTAGTAGATGTTGCGCAGAAGGGGCCGCAGGCCCTCGAGATAGACGCGGCCATAGAGGTGGCCGGCAAGGTTCAAGGGCAAGTGGTAGTCGTGCACGAAGACGGCGTCGGAGCTCCAGGATTCCTTGTAAGGGTCGAAGGGCACAAGAAGGTCGAAGCGGTCCATGCCATCGGCCAGGGCGCGGCGCTGGGAGGCATCCATGTGCAGGCGGGGAGCCTAGTAGTCGGTGAGCGCATTGACGTGGGAGGTGATGAAGGCGAAATGGGTTCCGCCGGCGCGCAGGCCAATTTCCCAGGCGAGGTCGCGGTCCCCCGCCGCAAGCCGTGTCACGACAAGGCTCCCGAGCCCGCCGCGCTTGGCCGCATATTCGGTGAGGAAGGAATGAAGGCGCGTTGCCCGCAGGCTGTGGCCGCGGCGGCCGCGTTCCTCGAGCCACTGGCACTTCTCGTCCAAAGCTCTGGCGATGGCGGCATCGCAGGCCGGGCCAGCAGGGACGGTTTCGAAGCTGATCTCGCCAAGATCGCTGGTGATGGCTTTCCTGATCTTCTTCCGCCGCCGGCGCTGGGTCGGCGTGTAGCGGTGCTCGTAGGAGGCCTCGGAGTCGAAGGCCGACAGATCAAGAAAGGGCGCCCGCTCCGTCAGATGCGAGGAGCGAAAGCGGCGGGCGATGAGAGGGAAGGCGGTCGCATCCTCGCGGACATGGCGCAGGCGAAGGATGTCGGCACCACCTTCTCGGCGCAGGAGTTCGATCGCCGCCTCGGTCCAGGCCACTGGGCACTGGCCGGGGCTGGCGAGAATGTCGCCATACTGGGCCAGAGGTTCCGACAGCCAGCGCAGAACCCGGAAAGGGCCCTGGCGCTCCTTGACAAGGGGCCAGACAAAAACGAGGTCGCCGTCACGATAGCCGGCGACGACCGCCAGCTCGCTGCCCGATCCAGGCGAGATGTAGGTCTCGGACCAAGTGCGGACCCAGTCGTAGGATTGGAAGATTTGGTGCGGCCGGAGATGGTTTTCCTCCAGGCGCCGCCCTCCGCCCTCAAGCCCCGCCAGGGCCTCCAGGGAGGTCAGGACGCTGAGCCTCCCTCCCCTGGGAAGGGCAGCATCCAGGCTCTTTTCCCCCTCGGCCCGGGTGCGGGTCCGACTGGCCGAATCTATGGTTAGCGAGCGAGCGCGAGTCATGGGCGTGTGGTGGGAAGAGAAAGCAGAATCTATGCCAATCATGCGCGTCACGCAGGGGTTGGCCGCTTCGGCTTGGTTAACAGGGGCCCAATCAGCGTGAGAGTTCACGCATGGCGCGGTCGAGCCCTTCAAGCGTCATGTGAAACATCCGCCCTCCCAGTGTTTCTGCGATCAGGCCCGTTGTGGGGGAATAGGAACAGTGCTTCTCGGCGGCCGGATTGATCCATGCCGATTTGGGAAACTGGCTGGCCAAACGTTTGAGCCAGGTTAGGCCGCTCTCCTCGTTCCAGTGCTCGACGGAACCCCCTTCATGGGTGAGTTCAAAGGGGCTCATGGCGGCATCGCCCACGAAAATCGCCCGGTAGGTTGAATCGAAGGTCCGCAGCACGGTCCATGTCGGCGTCCTGTCGTCGTGGCGACGGCGGGTGTTCTTCCACAGGGCCTCATAGGGGCAGTTATGGAAGTAGTAGAAGTCGAGGTGCCGGAACTCGGCGCGTGCCGCAGAAAAGAGCTCCTCGCAAACGCGAACATGGGGATCCATGGAGCCGCCGACATCGAGGAAGAGAAGAACCTTCACCGTGTTGCGGCGCTCCGGCACGAGTTTGACATCGAGCCAGCCGCG
>JBJTAZ010000172.1:0-15356 GCA_046091085.1 Nitrospiraceae bacterium | reverse complement strand
ATGTCCAAAGTCGCCGCCGCCTGGTCCCGCCTGGCCTTGAACGGCGAGGGATCGATGCGGGCCACGACCTCGCCCGCTTTGACGATCGAGTTGAAGTCCGCGTGCAGGCTCAGGATCATACCCGACACCTGGCTGCCGACCTGCACCGACACCACCGGGTTGATCGTGCCGGTGGCGGACACGGCCGAGACCACCGTACCCCGTTCCAGCGACGCGGTGCGGTACCGGACCGGCACCTTGCGTTCCCCGCTAAAGAACACATAGCCGCCGATGGCCGAGCCCACCACCAGCACGCTGAGGATCAGAATCACTTTCCGCACGACGCGCCTCTTTCGGTCGCCGAGAGAAGAGATTGTCTTGTTCATTCTAGGGGGCCACACCAAGAAACACAACAGGCCATCCGCTCAATCCGCGCGAATGGCCTGTTATCGCCATTGAAACATCAGCAGGATCGTCGGGAGGCTTCACATGAGGATAGTCGCCGCAAGGAGGCAAAAGGTTACACAGGCCGCGGTCGTCGGTTGTGGCCGGACCGTTCGATCAGGGCGCGACGGTGATCCGATCTTTGATCACATCGTAGGTGGCCTTCGGCAAGACATTCTTGGCCACCAATTCGCCGCGAACTTTGTAAGGACGATTGGCCACGATCCGCTCGGCCACTTCTTTGGTGAGGCCCAGGAACAGGACCATGTCGTTGGATGACGCGATGTTCACATTCACCGGAGCCAGAGCCGCCGACTGGGTGGCTGGAGCCGGCTGGGTCGGCACGGGCTGAGCCGCAGCAGGAGCCTTGGCGGACGGGACCGGCAGTTTCGGTGCGGCCGCCGGTGGAGCCGGCGGCACCGGCATCATCGGGGCCTTGGGAGGCGCCAAGACGCCCGGCACGCCGCTCTGCCGGTCCTTGAGCTCTTTCTGGTACCGGTTCACTGCGGCCATGAGCGTGTCGTTGCGCTGCTTGGCTTCGTCATACTCCTGACGCAACGTCTTGTGCTGGGCCATCAGCTCCTTGATCTTTTGCTCTTGGTCACGGACGTGGCTTTCGATCCCCTCTCGCTCCTTGTCCCGGCTGTCCTTGATCCGCTGCAATTCCGATTGGGCCAGCTCGGCTTCCGCGATGATCTTGCCGTTCGAATCCCTCAGAGTCTTGACCTGCTGTTCCAGGGAGTTCTTTTGCTGCCGGACCCGATCCAGTTCGGCCTTGGCTGCATCCGTCTCCGACACCGCCACCTGGTACTTGCTGTTGGACACACAGCCGCCTGATCCGACCGCGACCGCGAGGGCCGCACCGAGCATGAGCGCCTTCCTCATTCCGTCCTCCCTCTCGTCACATCAGGCGATGCACGACTCGCATCGTTGTAAACACGATTTCCGAAGGGTTCTTTGACCATAGCTCCGCTTGTGATGTGTAGTCCATCAGTCCCTGTTTGTCAATAGGTCCGAGGGGTTATCCCCCGCCTTCCGCACCCCGACGCTCCAGGCTTCGGCTGCACCGGCTCTTGACTCCCCTGACGTAGTCTGTGATCATGCGCCGTCTTCGAGCAATCACCCACAAGGGATCATCACGCATGACGGAATGGGGGCCGGGGCTCGCAATCTTGCTGGGACTGGTAGAAGGGTTGACCGAGTTCCTGCCGGTCTCGTCCACCGGCCACTTGATTCTGGTCGGGTACTGGCTCGGCTTTACCGGAGCCATCGCCATCAGCGTCGAAATCTCGATCCAACTCGGCTCGATCCTGGCCATCGTCGCCTACGAACGAAACAAACTTGCCGTGATGCTCTCCAATGCCTGGAAGGAGCAAGCCTCGTTCCGCGCCCTGGTCCGCACTTCTCGCGACTCGGCAGACCGGAATATGGAAGAAGGCCTGGGCTATATCCTCTGGCGATCGACCGACCAGCACCCTAACCTTTGGTTTCTCACCGGGCTCAGTCTGGCCTTTCTTCCGGCCGCCGTCATGGGGCTCCTGGCCCGCCACTGGATTGAAACCTATCTGTTTTCCCCACGCACCGTGGCCGCTTCGCTGATCGTCGGAGGACTCATCATTCTGGCGGTCGAAGCCTTCAAAAGTCGGCCGCAGATCAACCGACTGGAGCATGTCGGCGCCAAAGCGGCGCTCTGGGTCGGCTTGGCGCAATGCGTCTCCCTGATTCCCGGTGTGTCCCGCTCCGGCGCCACCATCGTGGGCGGCCTGCTCACCGGGATGGACCGGAAGATCGCCACTGAATACTCGTTTTTCCTCGCCCTGCCGACCATGATCGCCGCCACCAGCTACAAGATGTTCAAATCCCGCGACCTGCTAACAGGCCAGGATACCCTGGCCCTGCTCCTGGGGCTGGCGGTCTCGTTTTTCGTCGCCTGGGGCGTGATCGCCGCCTTTCTGGCCTTCGTCAAGCAGCACAGCTTGCAGGCCTTCGCCTACTATCGCATTGCGTTGGGTATCATCGTGCTGCTGGTGCTTGGGTAGTCCTCGCCGAGGAGCGGGAGGGAGCCGAATGGCCAAGCCGGCAACGGACACCGTGAAAGTGTTCGACACCTGGGTGGACGGCGCGAAGGGGCGGCTGCACTTCGACGTGATGACGACCGACGAAGACACCGCGCTCAGGCTGGCCAAGGAACATCTCACCAAAATCGGCGAAACCGCGGCCACGATCACGGCCCGCGAGTGCCAATTCTGCCACAGCGAACCCCTCGTCATGTTCTCGGCCGACCTGCAGCGGCAGTTCAACGAACAGGGCGGCTTTATCGTCGTGCTGCCGGCCTAACCGGCCGATTCAGGAAGGGTCTTGTTGCAGCGACGTACCCGGCTCTTTTTTCTCGAAAGCGAAGTGCACGATGAGAAAGCAGACGCCGACGCTGATCGCCGCGTCCGCCACGTTGAAGGCGGGCCAGTGGTAGGTGTCGAGATAAAAGTCCAGAAAGTCGATCACTTCGCCGAAGCGCAGCCGGTCCAGTAAATTCCCCACCGCCCCCCCGAGAATCCCCGAGACAAAGAGTTGTCCCAGCCGGTCTTCCTGCGGTAAGCGCAGAAAGATCGTCAGGAGCAGCCCCAAGGCGAACAGGGACATGACGCCGAAGAAGACCAGGCGGAAGAGCGGCCCGCTGGAGGCCAGGATGCCGAAGGCCGCGCCAGGATTGCGGATGTAGGTTAGGCTGAAGAAGTTCGGGATGATCGGGATGGACTCGTGCAAGCGCATGGTGTCCATGATGTGGATCTTGGCGAGCTGATCCACAACGATCGTGCCGAAACCGACCAGAGCCAGGATGAGATAGCGAATCGAGCCCCCCTTCACCGGATCGCCTCGACGCAGCGGTCGCAGATCGTCGGATGCTCGGCAACTTGGCCCACCGATGTCCGATAGTTCCAGCAGCGCTCGCACTTCTTGCCTTCGGCCTTTTCCACAAGGACAACACAATCCACATCATCTAGCTTGGGGACTTCTTCCAGTTCCACCTGCGACACGATAAAGAGGCCTGGTAAGTCCTGCGCGTAGGGTTTCAGGAAGTTGTACCGATCCCGGCAGGCCTTGACCACCACTTTGGCTTCCAGCGACGAGCCGATGACTTTATCGCGACGTTGCGCTTCCAAGGCCGATTGCGCGGCAACCCGGACCTCCAGTAGCCGCTCCCACCGTTGAGCCAGCGCTTCATCGGTCCATCGAGGATCGGCCATCGGGAACGACGCCAGGTGAACGCTGGGGCCTCCGGCGCTTTTCTGTACGCTCGCCGGCAGCATCCGCCAAATCTCTTCCGCCGTAAAACTCAGCACCGGCGCCATCAGCTTCGTCAGCGCCGTCAGGATCTCGAACAGGACGGTCTGGGAGCCGCGCCGCAATGGAGAATTTTTGTGCAACGTGTATAGCCGATCCTTAAGTATGTCGAGATAGACCGAACTTAAGTCAACTGAACAGAAGTTGTTGAGCGCATGGAAGATCGTGTGGAACTCGAACTCGTCATAGCCCTTCGTGACTCGCGGGATCAACTCGCCCAACCGTAACAGGGCCCAGCGGTCCAGCTCCGGAAGCTGTTCGTAGGGCACCCGATGCAGCGCCGGGTCGAAGTCGTAGAGATTGCTCAGGAGGAACCGGCAGGTATTCCTGATCTTTCGGTAGGCCTCGACCAGGTGGTTCAGGATTTCCGGGGAAATCCGGAGGTCTTCCCGATAGTCTTGGGCCGCCACCCAGAGACGGAGAATCTCCGCCCCCGATTGTTTGATGACATCCTGCGGCGCCACCACGTTGCCGGCCGACTTGGACATCTTTCTCCCCGCCCCATCGAGGACAAACCCGTGCGTCAACACTGCGTCGTAGGGGGCACGCCCGTCGGCAGTCACCCCAGCCAGGAGCGCGCTGTGGAACCAGCCCCGATGCTGATCCGAGCCTTCCAAATACAGAGAGGCCGGATACCAGCCGCGCGGCTTCAGCACCGCGGCATAACTGACGCCCGATTCGAACCAGACATCCAGGATATCCTTCTCTTTCTGGAATTCTTTTCCGCCGCATGTGCAGACCGTCCCGGCAGGTAGCAACTCCGCCGCGGACTTCTTGAACCAGCAGTCAGCCCCCTGCCGCTCGACCAGGGCCGCCACATGCTCGATCACCTTGGGGTCGGCCAGGACCGTTTTGCAGGCAACGCAGGTAAAACCGGGAATCGGGACACCCCAGACACGCTGGCGCGACAAACACCAGTCCGGCCGGTTCTCGATCATCCCGTTGATGCGATCCTTGCCCCACCCAGGAATCCAGCGGACTTGGTCGCGAATCTGCCCGAGCGCCCGCTCGCGCAGACGGCCGGTCTCCATCGAGACGAACCACTGCTCGGTCGCCCGAAAGATGACCGGGTTCTTGCAGCGCCAGCAATGCGGATAGGAATGGGCAATCGAGCCGGAACCGAGCAGTTTGCCGTTGGCCTTCAACCGCTCGACAATCGCCGGATTGGCCTTCAGCACCGGCTGTCCCGCAAATTCCTTGACCGAATCCTTGAACCGCCCGGCATCATCCACTGGAGCCAGGATTTCCAGCCGCTCGCCCGGTGTCGCCTGCCTGTTGTGCTCCGACACCAGCACATAGTCTTCCATGCCATGGCCCGGCGCGATGTGGACGCAGCCGGTTCCCTGCTCCAGCGTCACGAAGTCGCCCAACAGGATCGGCGAGAGTCCATCCGTCAAGGGCCGCTGGGTCTCCAACCCTTCAAACCCCTGGCTCCCCTTGCGCGCCCCAAGCACCGAATGGGCAGGCCACACGCAAGCCTTGGCCACTGCATCCACGAGCTTTTCCGCAATGATCAAGACTTCGTTCCCGATTTGCACGAAGGCATAGTCGATATCCGGGTGCAGGCAGACCGCCTGGTTGGCCGGCAGGGTCCAGGGCGTCGTCGTCCAGATGACCACAGAGACACTCGTCACGTCTGCGGGAAAGCTCATCCCAAACACTGCGGCACTGCCGAGAATTTGGGGCGGATTGACGAGCGGAAACTTCACATAGATCGACGGCGAGGTATGGTTCTCGTACTCCACTTCTGCCTCGGCGAGGGCCGTTTGATCCACGGTGCACCACAGCACCGGTTTGAGCCCCTTGTAGACGCAGCCCTTGGCGACGAAGGTGCCGAACTCGCGCAGGATCGCGGCTTCATAGGCTGGCGTCATGGTGAGGTACGGGTGCTCCCAGTCCCCCAACACGCCCAGCCGCTTGAACTCATCCCGCTGGAGATTGACATACTTCTCGGCATAGTCGCGGCAGAGCTTGCGGATGGCCGGCACGTCGAGGCCCTTTTTCTTGTCGCCCAGCTCCTTGAGCACCTGATGTTCGATCGGCAATCCATGACAATCCCAGCCAGGCACGTAGGGCACGCGGTACCCGGCCATGGTCTTGGACTTGACGATGAGGTCTTTGAGAATCTTGTTCAGCGCATGGCCGATGTGGATGCGGCCGTTGGCGTAAGGCGGACCGTCGTGCAGGACATAGAGCGGCCGGTCTTTGCCGGCTTCCTGAATCCGCTCGTAGAGCCGCTCCTGCTCCCACTGGGCCAACAGTTCCGGCTCCCGCTGCGGCAGATTCGCCTTCATCGGGAAATCGGTCTGGGGCAGATTCAATGTGGCTTTATAATCCATGCAGAATCTGGGAATGGAGTGTTGAGTTGTGAGTTTTTAGTTATGAGTTATGCGGAATTCAACTCAACACTCACAACTTATAACTCAAAACTGTTTGTGGGGCTAGCTCACCGCCATCATGCGGTCCAGCGCGATCTTGGCCCAGGCCTTCTCATCCTCCGGCACGACAATCTGGTTCACGACGTGGCCGTCGGCCAGGTTCTCCATCGCCCAGCAGAGGTGGGGGGCGTCGATGCGGAACATCGTGGCGCACTGACAGACCGTGGAAGAGAGAAAAAAGACCCGCTTGTCCGGCTGGTCTCGCTTGAGCCGGTTGACCAGATTCAATTCGGTCCCGACCGCCCAGGTGGTGCCGGCCGGCGCCGCGCTGACGGTCTTGATGATGAATTCGGTGGAGCCGACCAGGTCGGCCTTGTTCACGACGGTCTCATGGCACTCCGGATGGACGATAACCTTGCCGTCCGGATACTGTTTGCGGAAATAGTCCACGTGCGCTGGCTGGAACATCTGATGCACGCTGCAGTGGCCCTTCCAGAGAATCAGCTTGGCCTTGCGGATCGCCTCGGCGCTGTTCCCGCCCCTCGGCTGGAACGGATCCCAGACGATCATCTCCTCCCGCTTCATCCCCATCTTGTTGGCCGTGTTCCGGCCCAGGTGCTCGTCGGGGAAGAATAAAATTTTCTCGCGCCTGGCCCAGGCCCACTGCATGACCGCCCAGGCGTTGGACGAAGTGCAGGTGATGCCGCCATGCTCGCCGCAGAAGGCCTTGAGCACCGCGGCGGAGTTGACGTAGACGGCCGGTGTGACCGTCTCCTCCACCGGCAAAACCCGCCCGAGCGAGTCCCAACATTGGTCCACTTGTTCGATCGCCGCCATGTCGGCCATGGAGCAGCCGGCGGCAAGATCGGGCAAAATCACCGTCTGCTTCGAGCGGCTGAGGATGTCCGCTGTCTCCGCCATAAAATGCACACCGCAAAAGACGATGTAGGGCCGCTCGGACCGCTCCGACGCCAGCTTGGCCAGGAGCAAGGAGTCTCCACGGAAATCGGCATGCTGGATGACTTCATCGCGCTGGTAGTTGTGGCCCAGGATCATAACCTTGGAGCCCAAGGCTTGCTTGGCCGCCGCCGTACGCGCGAACAGCTCGTCCGGCGTCAACGCCTGATAGTCGGTGATCGGATGGATGGCGGTGTCCACTGCCTTCATGATTGCTTCACAGCCCTCTGAAACCCTGTGAATCCACGTGCAAACCTGAGCGCCGGCTCGGAGGAAGTCGCTCATTCTACGCCAGGCCATGGCGGACAATCAACGGCGCAGGCCTCCGTAGCGCGTGTGGCGAGACTGTTGCGCCGCAGGCTCTATGGACCGATTGACAATCCTGAAAACCGGGGTGTACGATCGCGCCATAGCTAGGGGAGCATCAGGAGCCTGACGCAGGGCTCCGAGGCTGAGAGTCCGGTCCAGCGGACGACCCTCAGAACCTGACCTGGATAATACCAGCGTAGGGAAGCGGCAACAGTTGGTCGATCACGGCCTATTCAGCCGCACCCTCCTCTGGTGCGGCTTTTTTGTTGCATACGCACATCTGGAGAAAGGACGCGATATGAGCAGCCCCAAGACCAGCTCAAGCGGCTCCGGCAACGGGTCGGGGAACGGAACCAACCCCCTGTTCAGCACGCAGCCCTTCCCCGGCTCTCGGAAAGTCTACGCAGAGGGGGCGAAAGGGGTCCGCGTGCCCATGCGCGAGATCGGCCTAACGCCGACCAGGGCCGCCAACGGCGGAGCGCCGACGCCTAATCGCCCGGTCACCGTCTACGACACGTCCGGCCCCTACACAGACCCGGCCGTCACGATTGATATCCGCGCCGGTCTGGACCCCCTGCGTCAGCCGTGGATCCTCGGCCGGAACGACGTGCAGGAGCTGCCGCACGTGTCTTCGGAATACGGCCGCCTCCGGGCCGCCGATCCCAAGCTGGCCGAGCTGCGCTTCCAGCACATCCGCAAACCCCTGAAGGCCACGCCGGGCCGGAGCGTGACCCAGATGCACTACGCCCGCCAGGGCATCGTTACGCCGGAAATGGAATTCATCGCGATCCGGGAAAACCAGTTGCGGGACGCCGCCGTCGAACAGGCGCAGGGCAACGGGCACAGGAACGGCCACGGCGGCCAACCGGGCGGCGACGCCCGGCTATGGACCCAGCACCCGGGCCAGGCCTGGGGCGCCAGCATCCCCTCCCGCATCACGCCGGAGTTCGTCCGCGACGAAGTGGCCAGGGGCCGCGCGATCATCCCTTCCAACATCAACCACCCGGAGAGCGAGCCGATGATCATCGGCCGGAACTTCCTGGTGAAGATCAACGCCAACATCGGCAACTCGGCAGTGGCCTCGTCGATCGAGGAAGAAGTCGAAAAGATGGTCTGGTCCATCCGCTGGGGCGCCGACACGGTCATGGACCTCTCGACCGGCAAGAACATCCACGAGACCCGCGAGTGGATTCTCCGGAATTCGCCGGTGCCGATCGGCACCGTGCCGATCTATCAGGCGCTGGAAAAGGTGGGCGGCAAGGCCGAGGACCTGACCTGGGAGATTTACCGCGACACCCTGATCGAACAGGCCGAGCAGGGCGTGGACTATTTTACGATTCACGCGGGCGTCCGGCTCCAGTACGTCCCGCTCACGGCCAACCGGATGACGGGCATCGTCTCGCGGGGCGGCTCCATCCACGCCAAGTGGTGCCTGTCCCACCACCAAGAAAACTTCGCCTACACCCACTTCGAAGAGATCTGCGAGATCATGAAAGCCTACGACGTAGCCTTCAGCCTGGGAGACGGACTGCGGCCCGGCTCCATCGCCGACGCAAACGACGAGGCGCAGTTCGCCGAGTTGGAGACCTTGGGCGAGCTGACCAAGATCGCCTGGCGGCACGACGTCCAGGTCATGATTGAAGGGCCGGGCCACGTGCCGATGCACATGATCCAGGTCAACATGGAGAAGCAGCTCAAGGAATGTCACGAGGCGCCGTTTTACACCCTCGGCCCGTTGACGACGGACATCGCGCCAGGCTACGACCACATCACGTCCGGCATCGGCGCCGCCATGATCGGCTGGTACGGCTGCGCCATGCTCTGCTACGTCACACCCAAGGAGCACTTGGGCCTCCCCACCAAGGAGGACGTGAAGGCCGGGGTCATCACCTACAAGATCGCTGCCCATGCGGCCGATTTGGCGAAGGGACACCCGGGCGCGCAAGCGCGCGACAACGCCCTCTCCAAGGCTCGGTTCGAGTTCCGCTGGGAGGACCAGTTCCACCTTTCGCTCGACCCGGACACGGCGCTGGCCTTTCACGATGCCACGCTTCCGGACAACGCGGCCAAGATCTCGCACTTCTGCTCCATGTGCGGGCCGCATTTCTGCTCGATGAAGATCACACAGGACGTCCGGGACTATGCGGCCCAGAAACAGGTCGAAGCCCAGCAAGCGATCCAGATCGGCATGAAAGAGAAGTCAGAAGAATTCAAAAAGGCCGGGGCGGAAATTTACCTCTGAACTGGAAGTTATGAGTTTTGAGTTGCGAGTTATGAGTTTGAGTTATGGGGATGAAGAATAGTATCGTCGGTGAAAAAAGCTACTTGTTTGCTCTGAAAATTGTTGCCCTTGTACGCGTGCTTCGCGCACAGAGCGAGTACGAATTGGCCAGACAGGTTCTCCGATCTGGCACAAGTATTGGGGCAAATATTGAAGAGGCACTGGCAGGGGTTAGTCGCCCGGACTTCATCTCCAAGATGGGAATTGCCACAAAGGAAGCTCGCGAAACGCGTTATTGGCTGCGCCTACTCCGAGATTCGAAGACAGTGCCCTCCAATCAAATCAACCCGATCATCGAAGAAGCCGGAGAATTGCTCCGCATGCTTACCTCCATTGTGAAGACAAGCAGGGAGACGGCTCCCACCAAACTCAAAACTCATAACTCTCAACTCATAACTAAGAGGCTGAAGTATGGGCAAGCCTAAGCCCGCCCCATTGAGAGAGAGAGACATCACCCGCCAAATCGCGCGGGAATACTATAAAGAGTTCGATCAGCTCATCGAGAGCGACGTGATCATCGTCGGCGCCGGGCCTTCCGGGCTCATTTGCGCCAAAGACCTGGCAGACATGGGCTTTCGCACCCTGATCGTAGAGCAGGCGCTCGCGCTCGGCGGCGGCTTCTGGTCCGGCGGCTACCTGATGAACAAGGCCACGATCTGCGCGCCGGCCCAGGACATCCTGGAAGAGATCGGCGTGCCCTGCAAGCCGGTGAAAGAATGCGAGGGCATGTACATCGTGGATCCGCCTCACGCCACCGGCGCCCTGATCGCCGCCGCCTACAAGGCCGGCGCCAAGGTGCTGAACCTGACCCGGGTCGTGGACCTGATCCTGCGCCGCGACGGCATCCTGGAAGGCGTGGTGGTGAACAACACGACGGCCGAGACCGCTGGGCACGACGTGGTTCACGTAGACCCCATCGCGCTGGAGAGCAAGATCGTGGTGGACGCCACCGGCCACGATGCGGTTGTGGTGAACTTGCTGCACAAACGGAATCTGTACCAGGCCGTGCCGGGCAACGGGGCCATGTGGGTTTCCCGTTCGGAAGAGGATGTCATGGATCGGACGGGCGAAGTCTATCCGAATTGCTTCGTCATCGGCCTAGCGGTGGCCGCCGTGCACGGGACGCCACGCATGGGCCCGGCATTCGGGTCCATGTTGCTGTCCGGCCGTTATGGAGCCGAGTTGATCAAAAAGAAATTGAAACAGGAATAAGGGGTGAGAACACCGGCATGGACCTGCAAGATTTTCTGCTCCAGGGCGAAGGGCGCGAGGAAGACAAGAAGGAGGCCTGGGACTTTTTCCAACAGGCCTACGAGCGGCAGATGAAGGGCGAGCTGGAAGAAGCCGTGCAGCTCTACAAGCAGTCCATCGACCGGCACCCGACCGCCGAAGCCTACACCTTCCTCGGCTGGACCTACAGCTTCATGGGCAAGCTGGACGAAGCGATCGCGGAATGTCACCGGGCGATTGAAATGGATCCTGAGTTCGGCAACCCCTACAACGACATCGGCGCCTACCTGATCGAAAAGGGCCAGTTCGACGAGGCCATCCCCTGGTTCGAACAGGCCATGCAAGCCAGGCGCTACGAAAGCCCGGCCTTCCCCCATCTGAACCTGGGCCGCGTCTACGAACGCAAAGGCCAGTGGGACCAGGCGATCGACGCCTACAAACAGGCCTTGACGCTCAACCCGGACTATGCGCTCGCCAAGCGAGCCCTGGGCCGGCTCATTGGCATGCTGAATTGAACGGACAGTTCGAGGCAACCGGCCACGGCCATCAGCAGGAAAGAATCCCCGACATGGATCAGACGGCGGAGCGCAACGGCAAGACAGTGCTGGTAGCGGTCAACGATATCTTCTTTTATACGAAGCTGCGGGACGCGCTGCGCGGCGGCGAGTATACGTTGGAACGCGCGCGGACGGAGGAGGATGTCGCCGCGAAGGCCGACACAGCGGCGGCACTGGTCATCAATATGAACGACGACCGGCTGGATGCCTTCCGCGCCTTGGAAGGACTCAAACACCGCTCGACCAAGTCTCCCTTGCCGATCCTTGCCTTCGCCAACCACGAAGAAACGGACACCTGGCGGCGCGCAAAAGAATTGGGCGCGACCAAGGTCGTCTCGCGGAACGAGTTTTCGGCGCGAACGAGAGAGTTGGTCGAAGAACTCACCACCCGCGCGCTCCCATGAAGCAATCCCGACTCCATAACCAGCATATTGCCGCCGGCGCCGTCATGGCCGAAGCGGCCGGCTGGGAGATGCCCGCCCACTACGGCAACCCGGAAGCCGAGCACCGGTCGGTCCGTCAGGGAGTCGGCCTGGCCGACTTGTCCCATCGCGGCAAGCTGCGGGTGACCGGAGACGACCGGGTCAAATGGCTGCAAAGCGTCATCAGCAACGACATCCTGCCGCTCATGCCAGGCCACGGCCTTTACTCCAGTTTTCTGAACCATAAAGGCAAGATGCTGACCTACTTCCGCGTCTACGCCCTGGCCGATGCGCTCATGCTGGAGGATGTCGGCGAGATCGGCGACGCCACCTTCGCGGCGCTTCGAAAATTCCTGCTCTACGGCACCAAGGCCAAGATGGAGAACTGTGCGGAGACCTTGGGCCACTTGCTCGTCAGCGGCCCTCGCGCCGCCGACCTCATCAAGGCGGCTTTCGGCCTTGATGTGTCCGATCTCAAGTCCCTGGACTTCATCGGGCATGAGGTTAACGGCCGTCAGGCCGTGCTGATCCGGACCGAAGAGACGGGAGAGACGGACATCGAAGTGTTGCTGCCGGTTGACGGTCTGCCCGCAGCCTGGAACAGCCTTACGAAGGCCGGCGCGCCGCTGGGCCTCAGTTTATTCGGCACTCAGGCCCGCGAATCCCTGCGCCTGGAAGCGGGGCTCGCCAGAGTGGGCAAGGACCTCACGGAAGAGATCGTCCCGCCGGAAGCGAATCTGGAAGGGATCGCGTTCAGCCTATCGAAAGGTTGCTATCCTGGTCAGGAAGTCGTGGCCCGGATGGACACCTATGGAAGCGTCCGCCGCCATCTGGTCGGCCTGGCCCTCACAGGTACCGCAGTCCCGCCCCACGGGGCCAAACTCTTCAGCGGCGACCGCGAAGTGGGCTGGGTCTCCAGCGCATCCCCGTCGCCGACGCTCGGCCACCCGATCGCGCTGGGCTTCCCCTTGCGAGACTTCACCCAACCAGGCACAGCCTTGACCGTTGACTTCGACGGCCAACGGCACGAAGCGACCGTCACCAGTTTACCGTTCTACGCAAAGACCTGACCGCCCCTTCTCCGCTACACCACCGAGACATCCCGATCAAAACGGCCTTGACCGACCTATTCCATTGAAAGCGTGGAAAAAGACAACCTCGGATGGGACTTGAAGGCTAAATCCGGAAAAACGCTACTCCGGATTGAAGTTAAAGGCCTTTCTGGGGATGCCTTTTTGGTAGAGCTTACCCCAAACGAATTCAACGCGTTTTCTGAAATGTCAGCCGGGTATCGACTTGCCGTAGTCACTAGCGCGCTAAGCTCCCCCGAGCTATATGTGTGCAGGTACAGTAAAGAGAAGAAGTCTTGGGTCATCGATAACAGGGCAGGTAGGTCTCTACAAATTGAAGTCAAGCAGAGCGCATCGATCAAATGCATCTAACAACAGCGTCAACTCGGGCGCCCAACTGCGCTCCGTTGGGCGCCGGTTACGATGCCGTTAGCCACCGCACACGAACCCGCGACTCTTCTAGCTTCAAGAGAAACTGGTCCCGAATCCAAGCGACGCCCGGTCTTGAGCACGCGCGGGGTAGCGGCGGGCAAAGATGTCCAGCCGACATCCACGCCCTACCCTCCCGCACCTTCCGCAAACTCCGCAGGCTGATCAAAAAGGCCGCCTTCTCACCCGCCCACCCCAGCGCGCCAAGACGCGCCTCTTCCACGGGCGCGGCCGCAAGGAGCGAAGGCCCCGAGGAGGTACATACCAAGCTTCGCTTGAACCGCTCGCTTCGATCACATGCGAGCGGATAGTTACTTTGCCTCTCGCCTTGCCGCACGTTGAGGGGAACGAGCGACGAGAACAAAGCTGGAGGCCTTTTTCAACAGCCTGGCTATTTTTCCGGATTGCGCGCGGCGGAGACGGCAGCCGCGAACGCGAACAGGCTCTTCCGCGCCTCGTCGTCGAGGGCCAGCAGCAGATGTGCCTCCTCCCCGTGCATGAGCCGGAGGCTCAGGAAGGGCTCTTCCTGCCGCTTCTCCCGGTTGTCCCAGACCGCGTCGATCACCTGGACCTTGTCGAGATCGCGGGCCGAGACGATGTCGTAGCGAAAGTAGGAGTCGCCGATGACCATGTCGTAGAGGACGTTCCCCGCCGTGAGCACCGCCAGGTTGAACCGCCCCTGCTCTTCGTAGCCTTCCGGCAGGTACTTGTTTATATGGAGCAGCGCCACCTTTCGGTCGCCCAGCGCCGCCTGTATGTTTTTCTTGAGGGCGTCGTAATCGAGCTGTAAGGCCTTTTCATCCGGGCCCGTCGCGTCCACCGCCGCCTGTTGCACCGCCTCAAAGACTCCTGCCGCCGTCGTCACACTGCCCATACAACCGGTCTCCTTTCGAAATGACTCTGCGCCGCGAGCGCGGCCGACAACCTTGCCTTCTTCTTGCCTGTCCGAACGAAACAGGCAGGCGTACGGTACCTGGAGTCCACCGCCTATTGCAAGGGGCTTCTGACCGTGGTTACGGCCCGGTCTTGGGGAAGGTGTGGGCGAAATGCGGCTGGCCGGCCCCGTCCAGAATTTCGAGATGCAGGCTGTGTCCATCCACACGGATCAGGCCGAAGTTCTGATACCCCCCGTCGCTGTACAACGTCGTCGGGGCCAATGCGGCATCTGGCGGAACCGGCTTGCCCGGCGCGGCGGACAGCGGCCCGCAGATGAACTCGTGGAAGTCGGGCGTTCCGTCTCCGTCCGGATCATAGGCATTGATTTGCACGAAGTGCACGTCCGTCGCCAGCCACACGACGTTCCGAATGCGCCGCTGCACGATGTCGTTCACGATCGCCCGGAGTTCCGTCTGAAACCCGGTGCCGTCCGCGCCACGCGCCCAACTGTCGATGCCGGGCATCATTTTGCTGCCCGCCTTGGGAATCGAGAGCGGCACGCTCGTGGCGATCACCTTCCAGGTCGCGGTGGAACGCGCCAATCCCTCCAACAGCCAGGCCCGCTGCGCCGCGCCCAACATCGTCTTGCCCGGCCCATCGGGCTCGGAATTTTTGCTCCGATATTGCCGGGTGTCCAGGATGAACAGTTCCAGATCGGCGCCATAGCGCACCTTCCGGTAGAGCCTGGTCGGGTCTTCCGGGGGCGTGCCGATCGGCCAATACTCGAGCAACGCCTGGCGGCCGATGGGCATCGAGGGCTCGTAGGGGCCAGAGAAATTGTTGCCGACCTCGTGATCGTCCCACATGGCATAGACCGGCACGGCGGCGAGCAACCGCTGGAGAAACCCATCGCCGCGCTGATAGCGGTGCTTGCCCCGATAGTCGTCTGTCGTGGCGGCGAGAAAATCTCCACCCGGCGCGTTCGGCGGCGCAGGGCAACGGTCGTCCCCATAGATCGTATCGCCGAGGAACACAAAGAACGCCGGGTTCTTTCGGAGGATGGTCTCGAAGATGGGATACCC
>JBJTAZ010000171.1:0-3646 GCA_046091085.1 Nitrospiraceae bacterium | reverse complement strand
TGAACAACAGTCAACATTCCGCCGCTGCCCGGGCCGGTTTTCGAAGCGGATACGCACACTCAGGTGCTGACCGAAAGGTCTCCTCTATACGAATTGCGACCGCTTCGTTCACCTCATCCACACTGTCGCCATGAACTCACCCTCGCAAGCCTCCTCCCTTGGGGCGTTCCACGGTGATCCGTGGAGTTGGTGTCAGCGTGGTCCGTGGATGTGCTGGGTTGAATGTCGGATTGAGCCCGGGAGTTGGAGGCAGGTTGTTTCCGTGGAGCACATGGGGTCCACGGATCAAAGTTGCTTGCGAAGCTCGGCCAGGCGTCGAGCCATCTCCTGCCGCCGGAGTTCCAGTTCCGCTGAACCGGGCCCCGGAGGATGGGAGTCCTGAGACTGGCTCTGAGGTGGCGGACGCCTAGGGACGGCCTTCAAACGCACCCGACTGATGTTGAGGTCTTCCTCGAACAGATCGGGTTGAAGGAGGTTGCGCAGCTTCAATGCCCCGACGTTGCGGCGTTGGTTGCGGATTTCCCTCTGGAGGTAGCCGATGACCTGTCGGACGTCCTCCAGGGTGTAGCCGCTGTGGAGCAGTTCGTACCAGGCCCGTTCCCGGTCATAGGCCAGGCGGAGCTTCTGGGCGGTCAGATCGCAGTAGAGTTGGTGGGCCTCGGCAATCAGGGAGGCGTCGATCAGGCGCGTCGAGGTGATGGGTTTCATGGGTTGTGCGTCGATGTGGGATGGCGCGGGCCTGCCTCCAGGGCCGGTACACAGGGAACGCTTTCCAGTGCCTTCTGGACATGCTCGGGCTGGATGGCTTTGGCGCCGGCCTCCGCCGCCTGCAGCCAGGCAGCCCGTGACAGAAGTTCCAGGCTGCGGGCGTGGCCGGCACTGGACTTGATCAACTGCTCGGCGGCGGGCGCTTGCAGCACGGCCGGGTCGAGGCCGACGAGGGCGAGGGCACTGGCGAGGTAGGCCTTGGATTCCTCGAAGCTCCAGGGCTCCACCGTGCCGTGGCTGGCGATGCGCGAATGGAGGGCGCGGTGATGACGCAGACGCAGGGTGTCGGCCAGGTAGGGATCGCCGATGAGGATCAACGCGAAGGTGGGACGCTCCGGCAGGTTCAGGCCCAGGAGCAACCGGATCTCCTCGAGGGCGGATTGGCTGTAGAGCTGGGCCTCGTCCAGGACGAGGACGAGGCGGCGTTGCCCCAGTTCGGCCAGGGCCGATTCAATGCCCTGAAGGTTGATCTCCCGGCGAAAGCCGGGCGTCTTGCCCAGCTTGGTCACCAGTGTGGCCAGGAGGCCGCATCCACTGAGGCTGGCCTGGGTAATGGCCACGGGCAGGAAGAAGCGGGTGTCGAGCTTCCAAAGCCAGTGGGCCACGAGGGCGCTCGTGCCGACGCCATTGGCACCGGTGAGCAGATGGACACCGGCGAAACTGGCGGCGTGGTCGAGTTGCTGGAGGAGTTTCTGGATGCGGGGTGTCTCCATCCAATGGGGTTGTGTGAAGGGGATTTCACGGGCGCCCCAGGCGCGGGCCCAGTGGGCCAGTTCAGCGCTTTTCATGATCACTTCTGGATCTGGGCGTTGAGCTGGCGGTCGAGCCGGTGGGCGTCGCCAAAGCGCTGGCCGCGGTGATGGACTTCGATGGGTTGGCGCTTCCAGGGACAAAAGCGCAGTTCGACCTCCAGGCCCCGCAGGGCCAGGTCGACCTCGAACCAGTCGTTCTCCAGGCGCACGGTACCGTCCTTGCGCACGCGCCGTGTCAGTTTCTGGTAGAAGAGACGCTCGAGTTCGGCGGTGTCGCTCCAGCCGCGGGTGGTGTGAACCAGCCGGGCGAAGCGTTCCTGGGGTTTTTCCCCCGTGGTCGAATGGACGGTGTCGTGATAGGTGCCGATCCATTGGAAGAGGCGTTGATTGAGCTCCTCGAGGGAGTGGATTGGCGGCGTGCCGTGGATCTTGAGGCCACCCTCGAAATCGACCTGAAGGGTGTGGAAGAAGCGTTCGACCTTTCCCTTCGACCAGGCGTGGTAGGGGCGGGTGTGGAGCAGGCGCAGGCCCAACTGCGCGCACACGACCCGGGTGTGCTCGTTGATGAAGGGCCCGCCATTGTCGACATAGAGCGCCCGAGGCACCCCACGGCGCTGGATGGCATCCTTGAGAGCCGCATGGAAGCTCCGGGTGTCGGCTGTCCAGGCACAGGAGGCATGGGGCACCAGGCGGGAGTGGTCATCGAGAAGCACGCACAGGTGCGTGGGACGTGCCTTCGACTCGCCGGGAAGCACCAGGTACGGACCCGGGGAGAAGTCGGCCATCCAGAGTTCATTCGGGGCGGAGCTTTCCCAGGCCTTGGTGGGTCCGCCGATGTGCTGGCGGAGCAGGTGCCGGCGGGACTTGCCGGCGAGATCGTTCTGGACGAGCAGGCGGTGGACCGAACTGAGGCTGGGCAAGGTTGGATCGGCCAGCTTCCAACGCCGGTAGAAGACCTTGATGGCGATGCCGGGCTGGGCGCGGACGGCGTCGAGGATGAGCCGTTGCTGGGCGTCGGAGAGCACCCGATGGGCGCCGCGGTCGGAGCGCTGGCGGGGCTTGAGGGCGCCGAAGTGGCCGCGTTTGAAGGCATAGAACCAGTCCTCCAGTGTCCGGGGTGCGACGGGGCCTTCGGGTTGTAGGCCGGTGGCATGGGAAACCTGTTCCAAGGCGCGTGCCAAGGGAACGCCTTGGGCCACGTGCTCCTGGAGTTGGGAGACGAGGGTGAATCGGCGCAGCGCGACTGCGTCGGATCGGTCGGTCTGGACATCGCTATTCATGACGCCCGCGAGCCTCGGATGCGGTCGTCCGTTCAGCGACGATACGGTTGTGTTGGAATCGCTCCCCGTCCGTCTCACGGGGGCCTTGAAAGGATCAGACCGGAATAATCCGAAGGCAGAGGTAATCGCCGAGCAGGGAGGCTCGATGGTGGGTGGAAAGGAAAGTCAGGATGTCGCGAACCGCGCCGAGATTGCGGCGAAGGCCGATCCAAAGTTCAGCGGCTGAATTGAGGACCGCAGGCAGACGCTGGCCGCAAAAGCTGCGGAGAGCTTCCACGCGATGTTGAAGCCGGTGCCAGGCCCTCTTGAGGGCGCCTTGCTCGGCGACGGACGGCGTGGGAGAGGGCACCTGTTGAGGTTCCTTGAGGACGCCGGCGCGCTGATCCAATCCCTCCTCGAGTTGTTCGAGGGCTAGGGCACGGTACGGTGGGAGAGCATCCGGACAAACCGAAATGGTGCGCCCGGCTTGAGGGAGGTAGAAACGGAGAACCACGACCTGCTCGGAAGAACTCGGGTCGGCGTAACGCAAATAGGGGGTGTGCCGGTGGACGGTGTGGGAACCGGTGAGTTTGGGGTCGGGGAGGCCATTGATGAGTTGGGAGGTGCGAATTTGCATCTGCCCAGCAGAACCGAAATGCACCGGGCTATCCCATCCCGATTTGTCTCCGTGTCCACGATCCCAACTCCACGGCTCAGTCCTGCACCGTCTGAAACCTACCCGCGGAATCAATCAGATGCGGTACACTTCGTGGTAAACAACAGCCGCTACCTCCTCCTGCCCGAACGTCAGCGCTACCCCAACCTCGCCTCGCGTGTTCTGGCCCTGTGCCTGCGTCGACTCAGCGA
>JBJTAZ010000170.1:0-4795 GCA_046091085.1 Nitrospiraceae bacterium | reverse complement strand
AGCCCCGTGGCCGCCTGCGCAAACGCCGCGAGCAACGGCAGTTCCGCCACTCCGGCGCCGACATAGAGGCTCCGGCCTTCCCGTTTTAGGCGGCCGCGCAGCACCTCCGCCAACTTGATACCGAGCTGCCGACAGGGTCCGCGTTTCGCCTTCCAGAACGCGGCACCGCCTTCATCGCAATAGATCGGGCCAAGCCGCCTATAATCCAGACGGCCAAAGGTTGCCACAATCGCTCGTTTGGTGCTCGGTGCGAGCCGCTTGTTCATTCGACCGTCAATGCCTCGTTAGTGGCAAGACGAACGACCGCAGCCGCGACACATTGTGCGACCCGTTCCATGAAGGCGAAATCCAAGGTCTCGATGGTATCCGTCGGCCGATGGTAATGGGGATTGCGGAAGTCTGCCGTGTCGGTGAGCATGAGGGCCGGATAGTCCTGGTCCCAAAAGGCCGCATGGTCGCTGCGTCTGGTGTCGGGCAGCCGCTCGCCCCGCCCCGGCACCAGGAGCGGAACCGTCTTCAGCGCAGGGACAAGCCCCGTGGCCGCCTGCGCAAACGCCGCGAGCAACGGCGCCGCTGCCTCGTTCCCGATGATGCCGAGAAAATTGCCGACGGTGGGCACTTCGACGGGAATGCCTGGCGGAGTCCGCTGCGAGTAAGGCTGCGTGCTGGCATAGCCCACACATTCCAAGGCGATCATCCCCTGGATCGGCTGGTTCGCCGCCCGCAACTGCGCTGCATAGGCCCGGCTGCCGAGCAAGTCCTCTTCCTCCAGGCAGAAGCCGATGAACCGTACCGCACGGGCAAGAACAGAATCTGTAAGGCTCCGCGCCGCTTCCACCAGCACGGCCAGGCCGCTGGCATTGTCGTCCGCGCCAGGCGAGCCGGCCACCGTGTCGTAATGAGCGGCAATGAGCAGTGGCGACAGGCCGGCCTCTGTGCCCTGACGAGTGGCAACCACGTTGCGGAAGGTCCGTCCATGGGCGTCGAAGGGATGGGCGGTCACGGCCAGCCCCAGGTTCGTTAACTGCTCGGCGAGGTACTGCTCGGCCTGCGCCAACTTGGCCGGGGAGGAGAGGGGATGCCGTTCGCCGATGAGCGCGTTCACATGGGCGCGAAGGCGGTCCCGCACGATATCAAGACACGATCTCGGTGCCGATGCCCCGATCGTTAAAGATTTCCAGCAAGATCGCGGGGGGCATGCGCCCGTCAATGATGTGGGCTTTTCGGACTCCGCCGTCGAGGGCCGTGAGGCAGGACTGGACCTTGGGCAACATGCCTTCGGTGATCGTGCCCTTCTTGACCATCTTCTGCATGTCCTTGCGCGACAGGGTGGAGACGTGGCTGCCCTTGGCGTTGCGAATCCCTTTCACATCGGTGAGGACCAGCAATTTCTCCGCCTGCAGGGACGCGGCCACGGCGCCGGCCACCAGATCGGCATTGATATTATACGAGTTGCCCTGCTTGTCGGTGCCGATCGGGGCGATGACCGGAATGAAGTGTTCCTGCTGCAGTTTCAAAATCAGGTGTGGATTCACCGACTGGACCTCGCCGACCAGGCCAAAGTCCTCGTCGCCGGTGCCTTCGATGTCCGTGTATAAGCTTTCCGCCCAGGCCTTGACGGTCAAGGGCTTGGCCATGATCAAACCGCCGTCTTTGCCGGTCAACCCCACGGCGCGCGCCCCGTGCTGGTTCAGCAGGGTGACGATCTCCTTGTTGATCTTGCCGCCCAGCACCATCTCCACGACCTCCATCGTGGCGCGGTCGGTGACCCGCACGCCGTGGAGGAATTTGGCCTTGAGGCCGAGGTGGTCCAGCATCTGATTGATCTGCGGACCGCCGCCGTGCACGATCACCGGGTTGAGGCCCACGTACTTCATCAGGACCACGTCCTGCGCGAAGCCGTCCTTCAGCGTGTCGTCGGTCATGGCCTTGCCGCCGTACTTGATGACGACGGTTTTGCCGGCGAAGGTGCGGATGTAGGGCAGGGCCTCGATCAGGACATTGGCCTTCTTAATGAGTTTGTTCATGCGACGTTCCGCTCCTTAGCTATCAGCCATCAGCGCTTACAGAATGAAGCGGCTGAGGTCTTCCGCTTTGACGATCTCGCTCAGCCGGTCCTTCACATAGGCCGCATCGATCAGCATTGTCCGTTCGGCCACGTCCGGCGCCTCGAACAAGACCTGCTCCAGCAGCCGTTCCATGATCGTGAACAGCCGGCGGGCCCCGATGTTTTCCGTCCGGTCGTTCACCTGGACGGCGGTGGCGGCAATTTCGTCCAGCCCGTCCTCGGTAAAGTCCACGGTCACCCCCTCCGTGCCGAGCAAGGCCCGATACTGGGTGATGAGCGCGCCGCGCGGTTCGGTCAGGATCCGGACGAAATCCTCCTTGGTCAGCGCGGTCAGTTCGACCCGGATGGGAAACCGGCCCTGCAATTCCGGAATCAGGTCCGAGGGCTTGGCCACGTGGAACGCGCCGGCCGCGATGAACAGGATATGGTCGGTGCGGACCGGGCCGTATTTCGTGTTGACGGTGGACCCTTCCACGATCGGCAGCAGATCCCGTTGCACTCCTTCGCGCGACACGTCCGGCCCGGCCATTTTCTCCCGCCCGGCGATCTTGTCGATCTCGTCCAAAAACACGATGCCGGTCTCTTCCACCTTGGCGACGGCGGCGCGGACAACCTCATCCATGTCTATCAGCTTCTGCGCCTCCTCCTGGGCCAGGTGCTTCAGCGCCTCGGGTACTTTCAGCAGACGTTTCTTTTTCTTGCCCGGAAAGAGCCCGCCGAGCATTTCGCGGAGACCGCCTTCCAATTCCTCCATCCCCCCCACGTTCGAGATCACCCCAATGGGCAGCCCCCGCTCTTTCACGTCCAACTCGACCGAACGATGATCCAGCTTGCCGTCACGGAGCTGCAGCCGCAGCTTCGACCGCGTCGCGTCATAGGAGTCGCCCACCGGAGCCCCGTTGCCCTGGTCCTCCGCAAGACCGGCGGCGCTCTTCGCACTGGGCGGCGGCAGGAGCAGGTCCAACAGCCGCTCCTCCGCCTGCTGCTCGGCCTTCTGCGCCACCTGCTCCTGGTGTGCCGCCTTGACCAGGCTCACGGCCTGCTCGGTCAGGTCGCGGATGATGGACTCCACGTCGCGGCCGACATAGCCGACTTCGGTGAACTTCTAGGCTTCCACCTTGATGAACGGCGCCTTGGCCAGCTAGGCAAGCCGCCGCGCGATCTCGGTCTTGCCCACGCCGGTCGGGCCGATCATGATGATGTTCTTCTGAATGACCTCGTCCCGCAGCTCGGGAGACAGTTGCTGCCGCCGCCACCGGTTGCGGAGCGCGATGGCCACCATGCGCTTGGCGTCCCCCTGGCCGATCACATAACGGTCCAATTCGGCCACGATCTGACGCGGCGTCAGGCCATCCACGCTGTCCGTTTTCCTCGGCGCCCCGGCCAGGCTCTGCTCGGTCTTCACGGCTTCAATTCCTCAATCACCAGTTGCTGGTTCGTGTAGATGTCGATCGCACCCGCGATCTTCATGGACTCCTCGACCACCGCCCGCGCGTCCAGCGTCGAGTGGCCGAGCAGGGCCCGCGCCGCAGCGAGAGCGTAGGGGCCGCCGGAGCCGATGGCCATGACGCCGTCTTCCGGTTCCACCACGTCGCCAGTCCCGGAGATGACGAACGAATGGTCCCGATCCGCCACCGCGAGCAGGGCTTCCAGCCGCCGGAGCACCCGATCGGTGCGCCAATCCTTCGCCAACTCGACCGCGGCGCGGGTCAGGTTACCCCGGTGCTCTTCCAGCTTGGCCTCGAACTTTTCGAACAGGGTAAAGGCATCGGCCGTCGCCCCGGCGAACCCGGCCAGAATCTGGTCATGATGCAGACGGCGCAGCTTGCGCGCGTTGTGCTTCATGACCGTCGTCCCGACCGTCACCTGCCCGTCCGATCCCATGGCCACGCGGTTGTCCCGCCGGACGCAGAGGATCGTGGTGGAGCGAATTCTCAGTCTAGGTTCAGGCTGAGGTTGAGAGCGAGGACTGCCAAACTCATTCATGCTTAACCTCAGCCTCAACCTCGGCCTGTTTCCCCTTTGCCCTGGGATGGGCCCGGTCGTAGACCGCCATCAATTGGTCCGTCGCCAGATGCGTGTACTTTTGCGTCGTGCCTAGCGAGACATGGCCCAACATCTCCTGAATGGCGCGCAAGTCCGCCCCTTCGTCCAGCAGATGCGTGGCGAACGAATGGCGGAGCGCATGGGGACTGACGCGGCCGCTGACGAGGCGGCTGGAATATTTCCCGACGATCCGCTCCACACTGCGCGCCGTCAGACGCCCGCCCCGATGGTTCCGAAACACTGGGGTGGCCGGTCGAGACGAGGCCTTGCCGGCGGCGGCCTTCAGCGGTAGGCCGGCCTGATATTCCTTCACGCTGTCCAGGGCCACGTCGCCGATCGGCACGATGCGCTCCTTGCGGCCCTTGCCGCGCAGCCGGACCAGCCCGTCGCCCATATTCACGTCTTCCAGGTTCATGCCGACCAGCTCGCTCACACGGGCTCCGGTTGAATAGAGCGTTTCCAAGATGGCCCGGTCCCGCAAGGCCAGCAGATCGTCGCCCGCCGGCAGCTCCATCAGCGCGTCGGCATCGTCCTTGGTCAGGACCCGCGGCAAGTGCTGCGGCTGCTTCGGAGTCCGGACCTCCTCGGCCGGGTTGCGGCCGACCAGTCCTTCCCTGGCCAGGTAGCGATAGAGGCTCCGCAGCGCCGCCAGCTTGCGCGCCAACGAGGATTTCTTTTCCC
>JBJTAZ010000169.1:0-5287 GCA_046091085.1 Nitrospiraceae bacterium | reverse complement strand
CACCATCCGGACCTGGCAAGCCACCAGGAGCGGGTGGAAGTCCTCTGCGCCGATGCTGAGGATTTGTCGTCGGTCAAGGACCGAACGGTGGATCGCATTATCTGCAACGAGCTCTGGAGTGAACTGCCGACGAAGCTGATGCTGCGGCATGCCGGCGAGGTGGAGGAAGAGTATCTGCGTCCCAACCTCAGCGAGGCGAAGCACGACCAGATTCAGGACTGGCCCGGCTTCGTACGGGCCTTCGAAGCCGGCGACAGCCAAGCGCTCGGCCAATTCCCTCCGTTCTTGGAAGACATTGTCTGGGAAAAGGAGTATCGCAAGACCGAGTGGCAGGCGGTGCCCTACCGGAAGACGATTACGGAATTTCTCAAGCGCATCGACGAGCAGGTGCTGGTCCCCGTGAATCTGGGCGCGTTCGCCACGGTCAAGGAGGCCAAGCGGGTGCTGGCCGAAGGCGCCATGGGGTTCAGCAGCTTCGACGCGGGGACGGCGGACCTGGCCGTGCTCAACGATCCGGACAAGCCCTGTTATGGTCAGTTCGGCGGCCAGTATAGCTTCATGGTTAATTTCGCCCTCGTGGAGGCGGTAGCCAAGCACCTAGGTATGGCCACCGCGACTCTCGAACCCCAGCGGGAGTTCGTGGGGAGGAGCCTGGGCGCGAATGTCGTGAGCCTGATGGACTTGCTCGCGGCTTTTCCCAGGGCAGACCGGCTGTCACCCTGGGAGCAGGACCGGCTGATCATCAAGACGATCCAGGTCCTGAACCAGCGGTACCTGAGCCCCTACGAGCGATCCGTCGAGTTTGTCTTGCAGGCGGACATGCCGGCGGCGGAACGGGAGGAACTCGAACGCATTCTGCGCTCGATGAAACGGGACGGCATCCCCGATACGGTGGCCTATGTGAGCGAGGAGGAAGTGACAGGATTGCTTGGCGAACTGGAAAATCTGGGCTATGACCCGGATCGGATACAGGCAGCCATTCGTATTCATCCACAATCGGTAGATTATATTCACCTCTACTTAAACTATTAGCGGTGGTTTCTCAGGGTCCGATGAAATTCTCAAAGGAATTCCTTGACATTTATATTAAGAATTTTGTAGCCTTGCGCCGTTTCTCGTGGTAGGTTGCTCTCCCAATCAAGTGGTTGTAGGGCATTTTGAGGGTAGAGAGCTTCTGTGTGCCCCGTGACGCATGAGGGCGCAATAAAGAGGGACGCATGTTTGGTTCGTTCGGCTGGATGGAACTGGTACTGATTCTGATCATTGTCCTCATTATTTTTGGGGCTGGAAAGATCCCGCAGTTGGGGGAAGGCCTCGGCAAAGCGATCAAAGGGTTCAAAAAGTCCGTTCACGAACCGGACCCTGTGGACGTGACGGCGGTTCCGGCGGCGGAGCCGCAGGCGACGGTCGCGCAATTGGCGCCTGCGGGGCAGGCGGCCCAGCCAGTTCTCCAGCCGGCACCGGCGAAGCCGGAGCCGACCAGGCAAGGCTGAAAGGCTCCGGTCTCTTTCCGCCCTGTCTCATCATTATGGAGACGGCGGGAGCGGAGAGCGAAGGATATGGACGATGTTCGGGCTGGGAGCCGGAGAGGTGCTGATCATTTTGGTCATCGCCTTTCTGTTATTTGGCCCCAAGCAGTTGCCTGAGATCGGCCGGCAGGTCGGCAAAGCGGTCAAAGGATTCAAAGAGACGGCAGACGACCTGCGCAAGTCGGTCGAGCCGGAAGTCAATTTGATCCAGCAGGAAGTCAAGATGGTCGAGCAGGACCTGCAGGCCTCGATGAAGGAAGCGGAAGAGGAAATCGAACGGGTGACAAACAAGCCGGAGGAAGTCGCCGGCAGCCAACAGTCGTCAGCCAATAGCTAAAGACGCAGGATTCAGCCCGAGAGGGTCTGATCTCATGCGGCGGGTGTCGAAAGGGGGTGACGAAGAAGGCCGGATTCTTCGGGCGAGGGGCGCAGCATCGTGCAGGCGTGCATGAGCATAAAGATGGTGCGCGGGTCTCGCTGAGACACGGTGCCTGCGGCACAGCAGGCCGATACCACAGCATGCAAGCGGTTGGCTTGTGTGAATGACGCGTAGACAGCGCACATGATGTTCGTAGAGTCAGAGAGCCGTTGTTCGTGATGACGTGCAGCAGGGAGGAGGAAGCGGTGGCGGGTCGGTGCCGTTGCCGTGAAGCCCAACTCACAGGAGGAACGTTATGAACCGCATCAGTTCGTTGAACGGGTGGCTGAGCCGCCCAATTGCGTTGACGGTGGCTGTGCTGGCCGCCGGTCTGCAGTTGCTCGCTTCCCCGGCCTTCGCCGGGTACGAGCTGCCGCCGGGCGAACGCATCACCAACTTGCCCGCGATCCCGCGGAACATCCCGCAGAAGGAAGCCTACGAGAACTACGATCCGGTCATTGGCCGGAACTTCGACACGAAAAATCTCTGGATCCGCGCGGACCTGCGCGTCAGTCCCGAGTTCCGCAACGGTGAGTGCTTCGGTGGAGGCTCGCCGACGGGCGGAGCGTGTAATACGCAGGGTTCGGTCAGACCGAACACGGCCGGTGCAACCCAATCGGGCAACACCTTCTTTGTCTCGCAATGGGTGCGCCTCGGCATCGGGTACGACCTGTCGCCGGACGTGAATTTTTACTTTGAGTTGATCGACTCCGTCAATTGGGGCACGACCGGGACTCCGCTGCAGCAGGATACCGCGGGCAATCCCTCGCTGAACCATGCGGGCACTACGACCAGTCAGGAGTTGGGTGTCAGGGCCGCCTACATGCTGATCAGAAACCTGGGCGATGTCCAGGGATTGAGCATGAAGGTTGGTCGTCAGTATGTGATTTTCGGGAACCACTCCCTGTTCGGCCACTTCGATTGGGCGAACACGGGCTATTCCCATGACGGCGTCATGTTCCAGTACTCGACGAAGTCCTGGGATTCCTACATGGGATGGTTCCGGGAGGCCGATTGTAATATCGCCAACGGCCAGGTGGCGGTCGGCGGGGTGACTTCGTCAGCCTGCAACGCGGCCTCAGCCAACGGCGGGATGGCCTCCAATGCCGCCAACCTGTTCATTTTCTACAATCAGCTCAAGTCCATTCCGGGCTTCCTGATCGAACCTCACTACATTCTGTTCAGCAACGATGTGCCGATTTGTTCGGCTGGCGGCGGAAATCAGACTTGCGGCGGTATCAACAACACGGGAGTCTGGCGTGCGAAGGCCGCCGGCCAAATTCGGCATAACATCGGAAACCGGGCCGAAATGCGGAAGGGCAATTGGGATGCGATCCAGGAGATCGAGTACCAGTTCGGCCGTCAGGCCTCCGGATTGGTGGGCACCCAAAAGGACCTGCACATCAACGCCTGGGCGACCAGGAATTGGCTCGGGTACACCTGGTATGAAAGCAAGTACAAGCCACGGGTCGCTGTGAGCTTCGAATATGCGTCGGGTGACGGCAATGCGAACTGCACCAGCTCCACCGGTGCGGCCAACGCCGGGTACCGATGCTCGTCGGCCAACACGTTCGAGAACTTCTATCCGACGAACCACATCCACATGGGTTACATGGATGTGATGGCCTGGAAGAACATGTGGGCGCCTGGGTTCAATTACCAGATCCGCCCGTCGGAACGCGACCACTTCGAGTTCTGGTTCAACTCCTATAACCTGGCGAACAGGAACGACAACTGGTATCGTGGTTCGCAAGGCGTCTATGTGTTCTCCAGGAACGGGAACACGTCCAGCCACATCGGCGAAGAAACCGACTACACGTGGACGCGTATGTTCGCCGACGGCAAAGTGGCGCTGCAGGCCACCTATGGCTATTTGTGGTCCGGATCCTATATCAAGCAGAACCTGAGCCAAAACGGCGATCAACAGTGGGGATACCTCTCCCTCTGGATGAACTTCTAAGTTAGGCAGACGAGAAAGGAGATTACACCATGCGAATGAAGCCATTGCTTCTCACGGTGGCAGCGGCGCTCCTCGGCATGGGCATGCCCTACATGGCCCAGGCTCAGTCGAGCGACGCGCTGTCGTCAACGGCTCAGGCGGTGAAGGAACTGACGGATCATCCTGGCCAGGGTAAGCGGACGCTGGCGGATATGAACACCCTTGGCGGAGCCGATGTCGGCCAGATGGGAAAAGCCGCCGGGTTATTCCAAGAAGCGCTCGATAAGGCCAAGTCCGGCGGTGCGGATCAGAAGGCGATCAATCAACTGGAAATGGCCTACAAATATGCCAAAGCCAGGGAGCACAAGGAAGCCCGGTTGTCCGGTGAGGGTGCCCTGTTCTACCTCTGCAAGCAGAACAACGGCGAACCCAAGGACACCTGCGACAAGACTCCGAAGTTTGGGTCCTACGTCGCGCCGTAACCTGGGCCTAGCTACAGCAGGAGACTGCTGACAAGATCCCCGCTTGGGCGTCATGCCCAAGCGGGGATTTTTTATCCGGCCTGTAACGGTCGGGACGTTTGACGGGGAGTCATGCCCATGCAGGTGATTCATGGTTCAAGCCGAATACCTGGTTTGTCTGCGGTGCTCTTGGCCGGCTTGTTGACTGCTTGTGCGCCGTCTTTACCAGGGACGATGCCCGGGGCGCTGATTGATCTGACCTATGCCTTTGGCCGAGAGACGGTCTATTGGCCCCATAACAAGCCGTTTCAGTGGGACAAGACCGATTGGGGCATGACTGCCGGAGGGTACTGGTATGCCTCGGCTACCTTTTCGGCCTCGGAACATGGTGGCACCCATTTGGATGCCCCGATTCATTTCGGCCAAGGCCGGCGGACGGTGGACCACATTCCCCTTGAGCAATTGACCGGCCCGGCGGTCGTGATCGATGTCCGGTCCCGCTGCGAGGCACAACCGGACTATGAATTGACGGTCGAAGACTTGCAGGCCTGGGAGGTCCAGAACGGACGGATTCCCGATGGGGCCATCGTCCTGATGCTCTCAGGCTGGGGGCAACGGTGGCCGGATCGGCAGCGGTACTTGGGGAGCCAGACTCCGGACGATCCCCTGACTCTTCATTTCCCGGGATTTTCTCGTGAGGCTGCCTCATTCCTGGTGGTCCGTCGTGCCGTCCACGGGTTAGGCATCGATACGGCGAGCATCGATCCGGGACGTTCGCAGGACTTCGCTGTTCATAGGGTGTTGGGCGAGGCGGATGCCGATGCGCTGGATAACGTCGCGTACCTGGAGCGGCTGCCGCCGCGGCGCGCAACCCTGTGGGCCTTGCGCCTCAAGATCAGAGGCGGGACGTGATGGCGTGTTCGTAGCGTGGCGCAGTTGC
>JBJTAZ010000168.1:0-7267 GCA_046091085.1 Nitrospiraceae bacterium | reverse complement strand
ATATTGCCCGGTCAAACATGCTGCATAGATTCAATAGGATACGAATATGTTTTGCCTGGCCCTATTGTTTGGGAAAGAGGCAATGAGACAGAGTGGAACAGTGGTCTTGTCTCGTTGAGACAACTTACACGAGGCGTATATTGGCACGACGCTATTTGGAAAACGTTCTCGGCTCGGCGTTGAATGCACTGAGATCGAGCAACAGTCATGGGGATGCCCATACGGGCTGACTGTCGTTGGGGAAGGTTGGGCCTCATCCAAACCCTCGCGCTATCCAGATTCTGAACAAGAGAGACAAGTTCGAGAAGGAAGAAAAAGGCCCGATGAACCAGACTACGTCACATTAATAGGGCCACGACCGTACATCGTCAAGGCAATAACGGCTCCGCCGGCCCTTTTTGCAGACCCATAAGCACCCAGCAAAGCCCATGATAAATAAAGCCTCATGGCGGTCTATCACTGTCTCATGGCTTTCAGTGCTGACGCCGGCAGAACCGTAGAAGCAACCTATGCCTTCGTCTGTGGCTTGGCACGAAGCTGAGTAAGGGTCTGGGTCAGCTGTTGCTGCAGCCGTTGCATGACATCCAACCCGACAGCCACCCGCACTGCGCGTGCGCCCTTGAGCGTCTTGGGAAGCGGTTTACCCTGTTGTGCGGCCTGAGCCACCATCGCGAGGACAGCCGGCTCGATGAAGCCGAAATCTAGATAGGCTAACCCCTGCGCCACGCTGACCGTGGCATAATTGGCCAACACCGGTTGATCCTGCGGCGACCCAACCCCCAACTCCACCGCCATCTGGATTGGTTGCTGCTTCGGCTTTGGCGTCTCAGCCATATCGGTTCTCCTTCAGTTGCGTAGTCATGATTGGGAAAGACTCGAGTCAATGTTCGCGTGAAGACAGCCCCTTCCGCATCTGCACGATTTCTTGCTGAAGCTTGTCCCGCTCCAGGCGAATCTGCCTCATACGCCGCCAACGGTCCCAGGTCCACCAGCGCAGATGGTCACGAAAAGTGACGATCGGCGGCGCGGCGCTTCCCTGAGGCGCATGTTGAAACTCATAGCCCTTCTCCTCGCCCTTTTTCGCCAGGAATTCGCGGTATGGATTCGGTAACAACCCGTCGTCACTCATGAGGCCTCGCCTTGGCAGGTGGTTCGGAGCATGGTACCCTGCCGCCTCACATCAACGCAATGGGGTCTGCATGAATCGGTTCGTAACCGCTTGCGTCACCTGCGCACTGAGCCTTGTATCTACGGGTTCCCCGGCATTAGATACGACGACAACCCAACGCCTTGCCGAAGCCCTGGCCGGCATCTCCGGCTCCCGGATGTTGGCCGACATCGCACGACTAAGCGGCCCGGAATTTAATGGCCGTCAGACCGGTACAGCCGACGATGCAGCGTCCGCCCAGTTCGTGGCCAAGCGATTCGGGTCGCTGGGCTTACTTCCGGCCGGCGACCAGCCACTGCCCAGTAGCCCATCCAGTTTATCGTGGGCCCAGTCGGCTCCCTTCACAAACCGATTCATCGAAGCTCCGGCCAGCCTGAAGTGGACAACGAAGGGCCTGACGACACCCGCCAGCCTGGGCTCGGATTTTCTGCCAATCCTGGATTCCCCTTCGACGAACGTCAATGCTCCGCTGGTCTTCGTAGGGTACGGCATCTCCGATCCCGCCCACGAGTTCGACGAATATGCGGGTCTGGATGTGCGCAATCACGTCGTGCTCTTCCTGCGGGGGAAGCCGGAAGGCTATGCAACGCCGGTCATCCATGCGGACAAGGAAAGAACGGCGCGTCAACATGGCGCGATTGCCTTCCTGACCGCCACTGGACCGATCATCTCGGCCTACGAAGCGCGGCGTGGGATCAGCGGTGCCCCGACAGCCCTCTACAGCCAGGCAAGCGATGAGGTGACATTGCCCGGCGCCTGGATCAGCACAGAGCTGGCCGAACGGATCCTGGCCGCCAATGACCGATCGCTTCGCGAGGCGCAAGTCCGACCGAGCAAGCACCGCGAGCCCCAATCGACTGAGACCAATACCGTGCTCCATCTCGCTTGGGATAGCCGGCAAGAATCGGGCGCATTGATCAACGTGCTGGGGCTGATCCCGGGGCGAGACCCGGAGCTGAAGGACCAGGCCTTGGTGCTCGGTGCGCACCGCGATCACTTCGGCCGTCAGGCGGACATGATGTTTCCCGGCGCCGACGACAATGCTTCCGGAACGGCCGTGATGCTCGAAGTGGCTAGAGCGTTCACCGCATCAAGGCTCACGTCCAACCGGACGATCCTGTTCGTCTCGTTCAGCGGCGAGGAGCAGGGGCTCTTCGGCTCTCGCCTCTATATGAACCGGCCAGCCCTGCCGCTGAACCGCACGGTCGCCATGTTGAATGTAGACCATGCGGGCATCGGTAACGGACGATTGACAGTGGGATTGACGGGGCTTTCAAAAGAAGCGGCGACAGAGGCGGGACAGCGAGCCGGCCTAGCGGAACTGCTGGACTTGTACGGCTTCTTCCCCGGCGGCGATCACGTCCCGTTCAAGGAAGCCGGGGTCCGCACCGCTACGATCGTCAGCGCCGGGCCCCACCCGCATTTTCATCAGCCGTCCGATACGGCTGAGACCGTGCAGCCGGAGATTTTAGAAACAGCCGCCCGTTACCTGCTCGCCCTGGCCTGGGAACTCGCCAACGCGCCATAGCGGCACATAGCAAGACACAAGTAGCAGGACGGCTCTCCTCAACTTGCCGCTGTTACTTGCCTACGATCAGGGGATGTCTTCAGGGAGAAGGACCGTGGACTGAATGCGGGGAGGCAGCGTCGTCGTCTTGGGAAGCGGCGGAAAAACCGTGGGCGTTCCGCTTTGATTCGCTCCCGCGATCAAGCTGATGGTCAGTTGCGGTCCGAGCGTCATCATGGCTCCGCTCCAGGCCTGACCACCGGGCACCATGAAATTATAGGATTCGAAATTGACACCGGGCGAGTACATGTAACCTTGTGTGCCAGTATGATCCACATACAGGTTGCCAGGCCCGGTAAGGTTGAACAGGGCGCCGACCCCGCCGTTGATCCCACGGACGCCGGAGACGGCCTGAGCCAAGACCGACTCGGCGGGCAAAAACTCCAGGGCCAACAGGAGGACCGTCAGCGTCAGGATCTTTTTCTCAGTTGTCCGCACGACGATTCTCCGTGACAGGGGCCGCCGACGAGAAGTATAGTATGGGCGTATTTTTCGATTCGCGCAAGGAGAATTTCATGTTCCGATTTCAGCCGGGGCAGGTTGCACGAGTCTGGCGAACCGGAGTCTTCTCCGTCATCTGCTGATTGGGGCTTGGCCTTAACGGATCGTGGGGCCAGCCCCAGCCGGCTGAGCCCCGAAAAGAAGCCCTCTCGCTCCTTGATGCCGTCTTGCAGGCGCTCCAGCGCAATCTGGACATCACAGTCAGCCGACAGACCAAGGAGAGCCGGCTCTCCGACATCATCGCCGAGCAGGCCAAGTTCGACCCAACCGTCAGCGCCAACGGTCAATACAACCGCAACGTCTCGCCCCTGAATCGGCCCGTCTTCGGATTTTCCGGCACGGCCGATCTGCACAAGATCCAAACCTTCGACCAGAACCAGTCCACCGTGACCCTGGACATGACACAAAACCTCTTGACGGGCGCGAACTACGACATCAACTTTAGCCCACAGCGCACCTTCGTAGCCGGGAACAACGGATTCTTGTTCAACCCTGGTTATACATCTGGGCTGGCCTTCACGCTTACGCAGCCCTTGCTGAAAAATTTCGGCGTGGACATCAACAAGACCTTCATTTCGGTCGCCCAAAACAACGCCAAGGTGGAGGAGCATGTCTTCACTGACCGGGTGCTGACCGTCATCGCCACGGTGGAGCAAACCTATTGGGAAGTGGTCTTTACGAACGAAAATCTCAAGGTCGCTCAGTCGGCCTTGAAAGCGGCAGAGGAATTGTTGGCGAGCAACCGGGCCAAGGCCAAGGCTGGCGTGATGGCTATCGTGGACGTCTTGCAAGCGGAGGCAGCGGTGGCGGCCCGGATCGAGCAAGTGATCATCGCAGAGAAGGCCATTCGGGACCAGGAAGACCAGCTGCGCCGGCTGCTGAATCCGACGGAAGAAGATCTGCGCCAGGATGTCCACCTGATTCCGCTCGACCAGCCGGCCAAGACCCTCGAACCGCTCAGCCTTGAGGAGGCCATTGACGTCGCATTGAAACTGCGGCCAGAAGTGCTGCAGGCCGGCAAGAACACCGAGACCGCCGAATTGAACACGAAATTTGCCAAAAACCAGCTGCTCCCCAACCTGGCATTTCAAGGCACCACGGGCTTGGCCGGCCTCGGCCGTGATCCCAGCGACATGATCAACAAAAATACTTCGGGAGATTTCTACAACTATGGCGCAGGGCTCGTGTTGAGCTACCCGCTCGGCAACCGTTCCGCCTGGAGCCAACTCAACAAACGGCAACTCGAGGGACGCAACGCCCAGGCCTCTCTTCAGAGCGTGCGGCAACAGGTCATCGTCGGCGTACGCGAAGCCGTGCGGCGTGTCCAGACCGACTTCAAACGGATCGAGACTACGCGCTCCGCTCGGATCATGGCGGAGAAGCAACTCCAGGCCGAGCAGGAACGGCTGAATGTCGGACTGAGCACGACACGCTTCGTGCTGGATTTCCAACGTGACTTGGCCACGTCTCGCGGCAATGAATTGCGGGCCATCGTGGACTATAACAAGTCCCTCTCCAACTTGGCCCGCGCCAAAGCCACGACGCTCGAACGCTACAAGATCGAACTCCAGTAGCCTCCGGTGTCCACCCAGCCGGGAATTGCTGCACCGCCGGTCGTCGAATCTTCACAGGAGAGCAGCCAGGAACGGTTCGCCTGGCTGGCGTGGCTTCCGGTGCTGAGCACGTCGCTCTACTATCTGCTCCCCCTCCACCTTCAAGCCAACCTCGCCATCCAGTTTCTTCCGCAAGCCCTGGCTTACTTCTGCCTGCTGCTCTGGGCCAGCCAGAATCACGATCCCGGTAGAAAACTCGGCCTCGCGCCAGGCATGATCGGGCAGAGCCTCCGCTGGGGCCTTCCCACAGGCCTGCTCTTAGGCGCACTGAACGTCTCCGTCATCCTCTATCTGGTCCCACTATCGGGCGGCGACATCACCTGTCTCCGCCGGACTCCGCATGCCCAGGTCCCGACGGCGCTGATGCTCCCCTGGTTCATCTTGTTCATCGCCCTGTTCGTCGAACTCAACTTTCGTGGATTTCTGTTGGGCCGGCTGCTGACACTCGTTCCGAGCGGACCGCTGCGAGCACCAGGCATGGCCTTCGCCATCGGCCTCTCCGCACTGGTTTTTGCCTTTGACCCCTTCATGGTCGCCACGTTCGCCCATTTGCATTGGATCGCTGTCTGGGATGGGCTCATCTGGGGTATCATCTGGGTTCGGCTTCGGAACCTCTATGCCACGATCGCGGCCCATGGGGTCGAAGTGATCGTGATGTATTCGATTCTGAAAGCGGTCCTGGCATAGCGACCGGCGCCGGCAGCGAACGTGATATGCGCATGGAGGAGGCACCTCGATGAGCGAGTTGGTGAAGCCGATTCTCTATTTCCTGTTAGGCGGAACGATCGTGAGCTTGTCGTCCTATGTTGGAGCCCAGGGCCGGGGGTTCCTGGCCGCCTTCATCAGCACCTTCCCGGCCATCACCGGCGTGACCCTCATCCTGATTTATTTGAACGGGGGCAGTGAGCCGGCTACCGTCTATGCCCGGCACTTGCTCTGGTTCGTCATTCCCTGGGTCGCCTATGTCACCCTGCTCATCGTCGCCCTGCCCCGAACCAGCTTTTGGCTCGCCTGGGCCGGCGCGTTGACGCTCTACATGGTCCTGGTCGCCCTAACCAAGTTGGCACTGCGGTAAGGATTCCCGCCAATGCCCAAGACACAGCGGGCCGGCGACCTGATCATCGAGGGCGCCCGGCAACACAACCTCAAGAATATCAGTGTGCGGATTCCGCACGATGCGGTGACCGCCATTACCGGAGTGTCCGGCTCCGGTAAATCCTCACTGGCTTTCGATACGCTCTACGCAGAAGGCCAGTGGCGGTATGTCGAATCTCTCAGCACCTATGCCCGGATGTTTCTGGAACGGCTGGACCGGCCCGAGGTGGACCGCTTGGTCAACATCCGTCCGGCCATCGCCATCGAGCAGAAAAATCCGGTCCGGACTGCCCGCTCCACCGTGGCCACCGCCACGGAGATTGCCGATCTCTTGCGGCTACTATTCGCGAAAGTCGGCCGCCCGGTCTGCCCTACATGCCAGCAAGTCGCGCAAGGGGTCCACCCCGGTACGGTCGCCGACGATCTACTGGCACGCTTCCCCGATGCGCGGGCGATGATCCTGTTCTCCATCAAGGACCCAGGGCCGGGCCAGGATCGGACGTTCACAGAGTCCCTGCTCACACGCGGCTTTGTCCGCCTGAAGCAAGGAGAGGAGGTGATCGACTTGCAGGCCGGCACGGCCATTCCTCGCGCAACCGGCGCCGACTTCCACGTCGTTCTCGACCGGCTGGTCCTCCGCCAGGACAATCGCAGCCGGCTGATAGAAGCCATCGAGACCGCATTCCGGGAAGGCGAAGGAGTCTGCCTGGTGGATGTCATCGGCCAGGGCCGACACACCTACAGCGAGCGACTCCAGTGCCAGCGCTGTGGGAGCAGTTTTCCCCCGATCAGACCGCTGCTCTTCTCCTTCAATCATCCCCTGGGTGCCTGTCCCGAGTGCAAGGGGTTCGGCAACATTCTCCGGTACGACGAAGCATTGGTCGTGCCGGATCGAAATCGCTCGCTGGCCGACGGCGCCATCGAGCCATGGGCCAAGCCCGGCACCGACTGGTGGCAGAAACAGATGCTGCTGGCCATGACGCGCCGAGGGGTACGCCTCACCACGCCCTACGACAAGCTCTCGGATCAAGAACGGGCCTTGCTCTGGCAGGGGGACAAAAAGTTCGAGGGGATCTCGCAGTTTTTCGATTACCTGGAGCAGAAACGGTACAAGCTACACGTCCGGGTCTTTCTTAGCCGCTACCGCAGCCCGGTCCCCTGCGCCGCCTGCGGCGGGAGCCGGCTGAAGCCGGAAGCCAGGGCCGTCCAAGTGGCCGGGCAAGCCATCCACCAGATCATGGACTTGACGATCGAGAATGTCGTCGGCTGGCTCGACCGGCTGGCCCTCTCGGAATTTGAAACCAAGGTGGCCCAGGACCTCTT
>JBJTAZ010000167.1:0-2853 GCA_046091085.1 Nitrospiraceae bacterium | reverse complement strand
CCCAGCCCGACGATGGCGCTACGTACTTGCGACGCCAGATGTCCGCGCCGGGCCATGGCCTAGTCGATCTCAGCTTGTTTGATGTATACGGCCCGTTTGCGAAGTGCGACGATCGTCGGCGTCACATCCAGGGATTTAAGCCACTGGAGGCTGGCGGCGACTTCCTCCTCAATCATGCCCTCGGCTTTCACCGCCTCGCGACGGCGTTCGTCCCGCTATCGCGCGACCCGCACTTCCACATCGTCGATGTCGAACAGAAAGGCGTTGTCGATGTCCTTGACGGCCGGTTCGATATTGCGCGGCACGGAAATGTCAATCAGGAAAATAGGGCGGTTCATGCGTCGCCTGACGGCGTCTTCCACGTCGGCGGCCCGGATCAGATAGTGCGCGGCGCCGGTCGAGCAAAGAACGATATCGGCCTCCGTCATGGCCCGGCGGAATTCATCGAAGGGGATCGAGGTGCCGTTGAAGCGTTGCGCCAGTTCGATCGCGCCTTGGGGATTTCGGGTCGTGATCATCACCCGCCGGACGCCATTGTTGATCAGGTGCTTGGCCGCGAGTTTGGCCATCTCCCCGGCTCCGACTAGCAGAACCGTTTTCTCGTTAAGATTCGAAAAGATCTTCTTGGCCAGTTCCACGGCCGCATAACTGACCGATACCGCGGTCTCGGCGATTTTGGTTTCCGTCCGGACCCGCTTGGCCGCCGAGATCGCTTTCTGCAGCAGCCGGTTCAGGACCACGCCGCTGGTTTTGTGCGTCAAAGAGGCCTCGAAGGCGTCCTTGAGCTGGCCCAGGATCTGCGGCTCGCCCACGACCATTGAGTCCAAGCTGGCGGCGACCCGAAAGAGGCGGCTGATCGCATGACCATCGGTGTGCCAGTAGAGGTGCGGCGTGAGCTGTTCGGACGACAGGGATAGGTGCGTGTCGGCCAGAAACTCCTGGACTCGCGCAAAGCCCGCATCGATATCGTCCACGACGGCATAGACCTCGACGCGATTGCAGGTGGAGAGGAGCACGCCTTCTTTGACGCCTTGATAGGCGCACAGGCGGTGTAGGGCTTCGCCCAGCCGGCTTTCTGGTACGGCCAGCCGCTCGCGCACCTCGACCGGCGCTGTCTTATGGCTCAAGCCGACTGCAATGACGTTCATGCTCCCGGCCTCACGCGACGGCTCCATGGGCTTTGATGACGACGCCGATAAAGGTCAGCACCACACCGGCAAAGCCGATGATCGTCAGGTAGGCGGCGCGCTTAGCCCGCCAGCCGACGGTCAGTCGTCCCATCAGCACCACGAAATAAAACAGCCAGGTGACCAACGCCCAGAGCTGTTCCGGGTTCCAACTCAGGTAGGAGCCCCGCGCGAACTCGGCGGACAAGGCGCCGGCAATAATGCCCAGGGTTAGGAGCGGGAACCCCATCACAATCGACTGTTGGTTCAGGCGGTCCAGAAAGTCCAACGGTGGCAGTTTGCTGTAGAGGACGTTAAAACGTTTGGATTTCAGCAAGCCGTCCTGAATCAGGTACATGATGCCAGCCACGAAGGCCACGGCGAACCCGACGGTGCCCATCATGCTGAGCGTGACGTGGACCCAGACGGTTTTGAGCACGGGCTCCAGCGTGGGGACTTCTTTGGGCAGGGCCGCAGCAGACAAGAGGGAAATCAGTGCCAGAGGGAGAATAAACGAGCCGAGGACGTGGATGTGATGGCGAAGCTCGACTAGCAGAAAGACAAGGATCAGTGCCCATGAAAAAAACGACATGGCTTCATGGAAGCTGGCCAGCGTCACTTGCCGCGCCTCCAGCATGCGCGTCAGCAAAGCCAGGGTATGGGCCAGGAACCCGACGGCCGTGATGCCCAGCGAGACATTCGACAGAGCTTCCGATCGTCTGAGCAAGTAGGCTAAAAAAAATCCGGTGCCTACAAAATACAGGACGATCGTTGCAATGAAAAATGTGGCCGGCATCAGTCCTATCCTCGCAACTTCACAGAGAAAATCCCCTTTGAAAAGTTTGTCATTATAGCTGCAAGCCTCGAAGGCGGTCAAGGAAAGGACTGTTCCATCAAAGACTTATTTGCGTAGCGTTGGCCGGCTTGCCGTGCTGGACTTTCCGCGGAGGAGGCACGTAGGATGCCGCAATGAAGCGCGGAGCGAACCCGGGGACGTTGTACGTTGTCAGTACGCCGATCGGCAATAGCGACGACGTGACCTTGCGGGCGCTTCGGGTCCTTGGGGACGTTGCAGTCATCGCAGCTGAAGATCCCCAGCGGACGCAGGCGCTCTGCGAACGGCACCGAATCCATACCCCCCTCATGAGCTACCACAATGAAAATAAGGAAGAAAAGACCGCACTGCTGCTTGCGCTCCTCGGCGAGGGCCAGAACGTGGCTCTGGTCTCAGATGAAGGAACTCCGGTGATTGCCGATCCCGGCAGCTATTTGATCAGCGAAGCCGTTCGCTCGAACATCCGGGTGACCTCGTTACCGGGTCCCTGCGCGGCCTTGGCGGCCGTCACCGTTTCGGGTTTGCCGGGAGACCGGGTTCTCTTTCTGGGCGCCGTTCCCAGGACGCCGGCGACCATGCACCGCTTGTTGCTGACCCTGCGCCATGAGCCAGGCACGTTGGTGTGGTTCACGCCTGCGAATCGGCTGTGCAAGACGATCCAGGCCGTTCGGGACTTGTTGGGTGATCGCTACCTTGCGGTGGCCGGCAATCTAACCACGTCGGAGGAAATTTGCGTTCGTGGCTTGGCCGAGGACGTTCTGCGGCAGCTACACCGGACGCCCATTAATGGAGCGGTCACACTGGCGATCGAAGGGTGTCGGAAAAAGAGCCAGTCAAAGCAAAAAGTTAAGT